>DATMAN010000092.1 GCA_035560005.1 Burkholderiales bacterium
TTCCGCGCGCTGAACACTGCGCCCAGCGACCACCGGGGCCCGCCGCAGACGCGGAGAATCCGGTCATGAATCGTACAGTTGACGGCTGTCATTGTCTGAGACAGTGAAAGGCGCCGCCTTTCATGACGGCGATCCGGCGACGGCCATCGCGCAGCACCCCGATATCCTGCAGCGGATCGCCCTCGATGAGCAGCAGATCAGCCAGGTAGCCCGGGCGGATCTGGCCGAGCCGGTCGCCCATCCCCATCAGCAGTGCGCCCAGGCGGGTCGCCGAGACGATGGCTTCCATGGGCGAGAAGCCGAGCAGCCGGACGAAGTGCTCGAGATCGCGCGCGTTGCTTCCGTTGGGATTCCAGGCGAAGCCGTAATCCCCGCCCGGCAGGATGCGCACCCCGCGGCGCTTCAGCTCGCGCATGTTCTCGATGGCGAGCTCCAGTTCGCGCTTCAGACCGCGTCGCGCCGCGATATCGGGCGTGATCCCCCACGGTCCGGCTTCGTGCACCGTCGTGTAGAGATGCCCGATCGCGGGCGCCACGAAGACGCGGTCCTTGCGCGCTTCGAGCAGGTCCTTGGCTTGCTCGTCGATCAGCGTGGCATGGTAGATTACGTCGATGCCGTGCCGCAGGCACATCTTGACCGATTCGGCGCTGCGGGCATGTGCAGCCACGCGCTTGCCGTGGGCGGCAGCCACTTCGCACACTGCGGCGACCTCCGCGTCGGTCATGACAGTGGCCTCGGCGGGCGCGGACGGGCTTCCGGCGTCTCCCGAGACGTTGACCTTGAGCGTGTCCACGCCTTCACGGCACATCAGGCGCGCATAGCGGCGGAACTCCTCGGCACCGTCGCACACCACCGCGTAGCTTTCGCGGTACAGGTGCATGAGCCGCACGTCGCCCAGCCCGGCCGTGACCGTCAACTCCGGGCTCGCGGCCAGCAGGCGCGGTCCTGGGATCTCGCCGGCATTGATGGCGTTGCGCACGACCACGTCGAGCCGCGGCTTGGCCGAAGCCGCGCTGAAGCAGCCGGTGAAACCCGCATCGAGCAGCCGGCGCGCGTTGCGCGCGGTGAGCAGCGTGTGTTCTTCGGGCGGAATGGAACCCAGCTCGATCGACGCGGCGACGTCGGTGAAGGAAAGATGCGCGTGGGCCTCGATCAGCCCCGGCATCAGCGTCGCCCCGCGGCCGTCCACCACGCGCGCCTCGCCACGCGGCAGCGATGTTCCCGCGGGCGCGAGTGCCGCGATGCGCTCGCCCTGCACCCGCACCTCGCCCGGGAACGGCGCCGCGCCGCTCCCGTCGAGCACGCGCACGTTGGTGAACAGCACTGCCTGCATGGACCGACCGGTCAGTTGCGCGGAGTTTCCAGCCCGCCGACGTACATGCGATTCCAGGTCGGGCTGACGATCAACTGATTGATGCACACGCGTGGTGGAAGCTCCGCCACGAAACGGATGACCGCGCCCAGATCCTCGGGTTGCAGCATCCGGGCACGATCCTCAGCGCTGGGAGGAACGGGGCGTTTCTCCATGATCGGCGTGGAGACCTCGGCCGGGCAGATGGCGCAGGCGCGGATGCCGTTGGCGCACTCTTCCATGTTGATGGTTTCGGTCATCGCGATCACGGCGTGTTTGGACGCGTTGTATGCCGCACCGGTCAGCTTGACGTGGTACACGCCCGACCAGGACGAGATATTGACGATGAGCCCGTCCTTGCGCGAGCGCATCCCCGGCAGCACGGCAAAGGTCGTGTAGAACGACCCGTCGAGGTTGACGCCGATGACTTCATCCCAGCCCTCCGGGGTCTGGTTCTTCCAGTAGCGGTTGGGCACGTTGAGTCCGGCGCTGTTGACGAGGATATCCACCCGCCCGTGGCGCTCGAGGATATGGCTCGCGGCGCGGCTCACCGCCTTCTTGTCGGACACATCCAGTGCTTCGGTATCGACGCTGAAGCCGCGGATGCGAAGCTTCTCGGCTTCCGGATCGAGCACTTCCTTGCGCCGTCCGCTCATGATCACCGTCGCGCCCGCTTCCGCCAGCGCCTTTGCCGCCGCCAGCCCGATGCCCGTTCCTGCTCCCGTGATCCATGCGACCTTGCCCGTCAAAGTAGCCATGTCAGCGCCTTTCTGCGACTTGCCTGTTCCCAATGCAAGGAAAAGAGAACCTTCAAGGACACCAGGAGAAACAGATACGGAATTTCCCGTTGCCGTGCGGACATGGCCGCAGTCCTCCTTGGGCTGTGCTTTTCGCGTTCAGCGAGGCCGCCTGAAAGCGTCGCGGAGCATTTCCGCAGACTCGTCCACGGCGCGCTTGGCGGCGTCGACCGCTCCGCCCATCAGATAGAAGCCGTGAATCATGCCCTCGTAGCTCGTCAGCCGCACGCGGTTGCCGGCCGCAATGAGCCGCTTTGCATACTCCACCCCTTCGTCGCGCAGCGGGTCATAGCCGGCCACCAGCACGAACGCGGGCGGCAGATCGGACAGATCGTCGGCCACCAGCGGTGCGTAGCGGAAGTCGTTGGCATCTTTCGGGCTGCGCAGATAGTGCCGGTAGAACCAGGTGATCGTCCGGCGCGTGAGCAGGTAGCCTTCGGCAAATCGATGGTGCGAATCCGTCTCCGGCTCCGGCGCCACGGCGGGATAGACGAGAAGCTGAAAGGCGAGCTTCGGATGACCGGCGTTTCGCGCCAGGATCGCGACCACGGCGGCGAGGTTGCCGCCCGCGCTGTCTCCGCCCACCGCGATGCGCTGCGCATCGCCGCCGAACTCCACGGCATGCAGCGCGATCCACTTGAGCGCGGCTTCGCTGTCCTCCACCGCAGCGGGAAACTTGAACTCGGGCGCCAGACGATAGTCCACCGCGACCACGATGCATTCGGCACGGTTCGCCAGCATGCGGCAGGCCGAGTCGTGGGTCTCCAGATCGCCGATCACGAAACCGCCGCCGTGATACCAGACCAGCACCGGCAGTTTCTCTCCGGCCTTGAGCTCGCGCGGGGTGTAGATGCGGATCGGAAGATGGCTGCCCGGGCCGGGAATGCGCCGGTCCTCGGTGCGATGGATGTCCTCGCGGACCTTGAGCTTGTCCACGCGCAGGCGGTATTGCTCGCGCGCCTGGTCGGGCGTGAGTTGCCAGAACTCCGGGGCGTTGGCCTTTCTGACCAGATCGATGACGCGCTGTGCTTGCGGATCCAGCGGCATGTTTCGCGGCCTACGAATCAACCACCAGGGCGCCAAAACGCGTTGAACTCCGGGATCCCAAAACGGGCCCTGTGCGCGCCGACGGATCCGTCTGCGACCTGCGCTCGTCAATGTCCGCCCGCGGATTGCTCATGTGACCTCTCGTGTCCTCTGTAGTGGCGTCTCGTCCGGATTCCCCTGGTGTCCTGCTGCCTTGGTGGTCAATCCCTGTTTTCCGAGGGGTACAGGAGTTTGAACGTGCCGGTGGCCTTGGCGAGCAGGGTACCGTCCTCGCTGCGCAGTTCTCCCTCGGAAAAGATGAGCGAACGGCCGGCACGCTGGGCTCTGCCTTCCCCGAGCACCGGTCCCTTCGCCGCCGTGATGAAGTTGACCTTGATCTCCACCGTCAGCGCGCCGTTGCAGCGCTCGTCCAGCGAACGGCCGGCGCTGGCCAGCGCCACGTCGAGCATGGTCATCAGCACGCCGCCGTGCACCGAGCCCCAGCTGTTGTCGAACTCGGCGCGCGGCTCGAGTCGCAGCCGAACCATGCCCGGCTGCTTGTCCGTGATGCGGATTCCCAGGTGCTCGACGAAGGGAACATGAATGTCGAACCCGGCCTTCTGCGCGCACACGACGCCGCTTCCTCCAGTGCTGCTTCAGATCGCGGTATATCCGCCATCCACGGCGATGGTCTGGCCGGTGATGTAGGCCGATGCGTCGGAGGCGAGCAACACCGCCACGCCCTTGAGGTCTTCCGGGCCGCCCAGGCGCTTCAACGGCGTCTGTTGCACGATGTACTGCTGCGAGTGGTCGATCATGACCTGCGACATCTTCGACGGAAAGACTCCGGGCGCGATGGCGTTGACCGTGATGTTGTAGCGCGCCCACTCCGCCGCGAGCGAGCGGGTGAAGTTCACCACGCCGCCTTTGCTGGAGTTGTAGGCGATCGTGGGCATGAAGCCGGGCTCGGTGCCGACCAGCCCCGCGATCGATGCGATGTTGACGATCCTGCCGTAGCGGCGCGGGATCATCGACAGCTTTCCCACCGTCTGGCTCAGCAAGAAGATCGCCGTGAGGTTCAGATTGAGCACCTTGTGCCAGGCGTCCAGCGGATGGTCTTCGGCCGGCGCGCCCCAGGCCGCGCCGGCGTTGTTGATCAGGATGTCGATCTTCTCCAGGCGCTGGAGAACTTGCTCGACCATGGGCCTGACCGCGTCGGTGCTTTGCAGATCGTTGACCACGGTCAGCGCCTCGATGCCCAGCGCGGCCAGATGAGCCTTGGCTTCCTCCAGCTCGGGCGCCTTGCGCGCGGTAATCGCGACCCGGGCACCCATTTCACCGAGGGCTTCGGCCATCTGCAGCCCCAGGCCGCGGGAGCCGCCGGTGATCAACGCGACCTTGCCGGACAGATCGAACAGTTTCTTGACGCTCATCGTTAAGCCCTCGTGAACCTCAGTGGCACAGCGGCGCAGAGAATGACGAACCCCACGACGGACCTCCCGAAACGCCAAGCGCACCACGGAAGGACGTCGCGAAACAATGCGTTCTTCTCGGTGTTCTCGGTGACCCGGGGATTCGATCTTGCTTCGGGATTGTCTATGGCTCCTTGTCTGCGTGGCAAATCAGACCGTCAGGCGACCTCGAAAAGGCCGGCCGCACCCATCCCGCCGCCGATGCACATGGTGACGACCACGTACTTCACGCCGCGGCGCTTGCCCTCGATGAGCGCGTGGCCCACGAGACGGCTGCCCGTCATGCCGTAGGGATGCCCCAGCGCGATCGAGCCGCCGTTGACGTTGAGCCGCTCGTCGGGAATCCCCAGGCGGTCACGGCAGTAGAGGACCTGCACCGCGAACGCCTCGTTCAGCTCCCACAGTCCGACATCCTCGAGCTTCAGCCCGGCCTGCCTGAGCAGCTTCGGCACCGCAAATACCGGCCCGATGCCCATCTCATCGGGTTCGCAGCCCGCGACGGCAAATCCGCGGAACGCACCCATCGGCTCGAGACCCTTGCGCGCCGCGACCCGATCGCTCATCACGACCTGTGCCGAAGCGCCGTCGGAGAACTGGCTGGCATTGCCGGCCGCGATCACTCCACCCTCCAGCGCCGGCTTGATCTGGGATACCCCTTCGTAGGTGGTATCCGGGCGGATGCCTTCGTCCTGGCTGACCGTGACCTCCTTGATCGACTCGCGGCCGGTCTCCTTGTCCACGACCTTCATGCGCGTGGAGATGGGAACGATCTCGTCGTGGAACCTGCCGGCGGCGCGCGCGGCCGCGGCACGCTGCTGGCTGCGCACTCCGTAGCGGTCCTGCGCCTCGCGCGCGATCTTGTAGCGCCTGGACACGTTCTCGGCCGTCTGCAACATCGTCCAGTAGATTTCCGGCTTGTTCCTGGCGAGCCATTCTTCCTCCAGCATGTGCCTGTTCATCTCGTTTTGCACGCAGGAGATCGACTCCACGCCGCCGGCCACGAAGATCTCGGCTTCGCCCGTCATGATCCGCTGCGAAGCCAGCGCCACGGCCTGCAGCCCGGAGGAGCAGAAGCGGTTGACGGTCATGCCCGAAACAGTCACCGGCAGTCCCGCGCGAAGCGCGATCTGGCGGGCGATGTTCATCCCCGTGGCGCCCTCGGGATTGGCGCAGCCCATGATCACATCGTCCACTTCGGCGGGCTCGAGCTTCGCGCGCTCGATCGCCACCTTGACGACGTGCCCGCCCATGGTGGCGCCATGGGTCATGTTCAGCGCGCCTTTCCAGCTCTTGCACAGCGGCGTGCGCGCCGTCGAAACAATCACTGCCTCTGTCATAAGACCACCTCTGCATCGACCGCCAGGGACGCGGAGGAAGACCGCAACAGCGAAACACAGGACACGAAGGCAAGAAGAGGGTGCGCTACGGCGGGTATTGCGACCCTCTTCCGGGTCCGTCGTCTTCTGACGAAGTTTCGCCTCTTGCTGGCATTCCTTCCCGTGCGTCCTCCGCGGTGAGCGCTTCAGTTATTGAACTTTCCGCCGCTGGCGGCGAGCCGCGCGAGCAGCGGCGCAGCCACCCAGTGTTCCGCCCGGTATCCCCGGCGATAACGCTCGATCGCCGCCAGGACCTTGTCCAGGCCGATGGTATCGGCATGGAACATCGGACCGCCGCGGTAGCGCGGGAAGCCGTAGCCGAAGGCGTAGATTACGTCGATATCGGACGCGCGCTGGGCGATGCGCTCCTCCAGTATTCTCGCGCCTTCGTTGACGAGCTGATAGAGCAACCGCTCGACGATCTCCTGGTCCGGGATCTTGCGCCGCTCGACGCCGACCTCGCGCGAAGCCTGGACGATGAGCTGCTCGATCTGCGGATCGGGAATCGGCTCCCGGCTGCCTTTTTCGTAGCGGTAGTAGCCGGCCCCGGTCTTCTGGCCGAAGCGGCCCATCTCGCAGATCCGGTCCGCGATCTTCGAATAGCGCTCGGTGGGCGGGCGCGTGGCCGCCTGTCGCTTGCGGATATACCAACCCACGTCGAGACCGGCGAGGTCGCTCATCCGGAACGGCCCCATCGCGAAACCGAAGGCCTCGATCGCGGCGTCGACCTGCTGGGGCAGCGCACCCTCCTCCAGGAGGAAAGCGGCCTCGTTGAGGTAGCGGTGGATCATCCGGTTGCCGACGAATCCGTCGCACACGCCCACGCATACCGGCACCTTTCTGATCTGCTTGCCGAGCTTCATCGCCGTGGCCAGCGTCTCTTTCGAGGTGCGCGCGCCGCGCACCACTTCGAGCAGGCGCATGACGTTCGCCGGACTGAAGAAGTGCAGGCCGAGCACCGACTCGGGCCGCCGGGTCGTCGACGCGATTTCATCGACGTCGAGCGTCGAAGTATTGGTCGCAAGAATGGCCGTCGCCTTGGCGATGTCATCGAGCTTCGCGAACACTTCCTTCTTCAGCGCCATGTCCTCGAACACCGCTTCGATGACGATGTCGGCGTCCTTGACCGCTGCGATGTCGAGCGTGCCGCGGATGAGGCCCACGCGCCGGTCCATCTCCTCCTGAGCGAGCCGGCCTTTCGACACCGTGCCGGCATAGTTGCGGCGGATGGTCTCCAGCCCCTTGTCCAGCGCCTCCTGCCGGGCTTCCACCACGACGACCGGAATGCCCACGTTGGCGAAATTCATGGCGATTCCGCCACCCATCGTGCCGGCGCCGATCACCGCGGCCTTCCGGATCTCCCGGGTCGGCGTATCGGCAGGGACGTCATCGATCTTGGCGGCGGCGCGTTCGGCGAAGAACAGATGGCGCAGCGCGCGCGATTCGTCGCTCTTCACCAGCTTCTCGAATTCCTGCCGCTCGAAGGCCACACCCTTGGCGAACGGCATCGTCACCGCCGCTTCCACGCAGGCGACGATCGCGAGCGGCGCCGGATAGCCGCGCCACTCCCTGTTTACGCGCGCTTTCGCGCCGGCGAAGAATTCCGCCGACGGGCTTCCGAGCTGGACGCTCAACTGGCTGGTGCGGCGCACGCCCCTGCCGTCCTGGATGGCCCTGCGCGTCCAGGCCAGAGCGCCCTGGCGCAGGTCGCCGGTGATGATCTCGTCGACGATGCCCAGCTCCCTGGCGCGCGCGGCGTCGATCGGCTCACCACTGACCATCATGTCCAGTGCGCGCTCCACCCCGATCAGGCGCGGAAGCCGTTGCGTGCCCCCCGCGCCGGGGAGAATGCCGAGCTTGACTTCCGGCAGCGCGAGCTGGGTCTGCGGCGCGGCGAGCCGATAGTGGCAGGCGAGCGCCAGCTCGAGGCCGCCACCCATCGTCGCGCCCGACAGCGCGGCCACCACCGGCTTGGTGACCGTGTCCAGATAGGCGAGCACGTCGGGCAGCGTGGCCAGGTTCGGATCGCGCGGCTTGCCGAACTCGCTGATGTCCGCGCCGCCGCAGAAGTTCTTCCCGGCGCCGATCAGCAGAAAGGCGCGCACATGGGGATCGTGCTCGCCCTGCTTGACGGCGTCGAGAATGGCCTGCGGCACGCCCTTGTTGACCGCCAGGGCGTTGACCGGCGGGTTGTCCAGCGTGATCACGCCGATCGCGCCCTGCGTTTGGTAGTCGACTAGCGCCATAAGATCCTTCGTGTGAAAAGCCTTTCTACACCTCCAGCCACTCCTTGCGCACGGCATCGTTGGCGCGCAGGTCGTCCGGCGTGCCTTCGAACACGATGTGGCCGTGGCCCATCACGTAGACCCGCTGCGAGATGCGCAGCGCGATAGTGAGCTTCTGCTCCACGAGCAGGATCGAGGCTCCGCGGTTCTTGATCTCCTGAAAGAGCCCCGCCACCTGCTCCACGATCTTCGGCGCAAGCCCCTCGGTCGGCTCGTCGATCATCACCAGGTCCGGATCTCCCATCAGCGTGCGGCACAGGGTCAGCATCTGCTGTTCCCCGCCGGACATGACACCCGCGGGAGCGCCGTCGCGCGCCTTAAGCTGCGGGAAGAGCGCGTACATGTCGTCGATCGACCAGCGCCCCTTGCGGCGCGCAGCCTTCATCCCCAACAGCAGGTTCTGGCGCACCGTGAGCGTGGGGAAGATCTCCCGGTTCTCGGGCACGTAACCCAGGCCGCGCCGCGCGATGACATAGGTCGCCAGCCCGCTGATCTCCTCGTCCCTGAAACGGATGGAGCCGGTGTGCCGGACCTGGCCCATGATCGCCTTGATGGTCGTGGAGCGCCCCACGCCGTTGCGCCCGAGCAGCGACACGATCTCGCCCCGCCGCACGTTCATATGAACGCCGTGCAGGATGTGGCTCTTGCCGTAATACGCGTGCAGGTCCTTGACTTCCAGCATGCCGCTTTCGCCGTCAGTGCTGCTCGGTGCCGAGATAGGCTTCCTGCACCGTCTTGCTGGCGCGGATTTCTTCCGGCGAGCCCGTGGCGACGACTTCGCCATATACCAGCACCGAGATCCGGTCGGCGAGATTGAACACCACGCTCATGTCGTGCTCGACCATGACCAGCGTCTTTCCCTGAGTGACGGCGCGGATCAGCTCGACGGCGTCGTCGGTTTCGCTGCGACTCATGCCGGCGGTGGGCTCGTCGAGCAGGATCACGTCGGCGCCGGTGGCGAGCGTGATGCCGATCTCCAGCGCGCGCTGTTCGGCGTAGGTCAGCATGCCGGCGGGCCGGTCGCGTCGCCGGGCCATGCCGATTCTCTCCACGATCTCGTCGGTGCGCTGCTTCACCGACTTCAGGCTTCCGACCGGGTGCCAGAACGAATACCGGTAGCCGGTCGCCCAGAGCACGGCGCAACGCACGTTTTCGTAGACCGAGAGCCGGGGGAAGATATTGGTGATCTGGAAGCTGCGCGACAGACCCTTGCGGTTGATGATGTGCGGTTCCAGGTTGGTGATGTCTTCGCCCTTGAGCTCAATGCGCCCCGAGGACACGGGGAAGCGGCCGCTGATCAGATTGAACAACGTGGACTTCCCGGCTCCGTTGGGACCGATCATCGCGTGCCGCTCGCCGCGGGCGATGTCGAGCGTCACACCGTTGATGATCGACGTGCGCCCGAAACTCTTGCGCACATCGACGAGCCTGAGGACCGCGTCGTTCATGCGGCCTCCCTGGCCTGCAACTGCGGCGTGATGTCGTCCCAGGCGCGCCGGACCGAGCGCGCGGCCCGGCTGAACAGCGCGAGCCCCACGGCGAGCAGCGCGAGAATCGCCAGCCAGGAGCCGATCCGTCCCGGATCGAGCGCGATGCCGAGGAAGCGGAAGGTGCGCGTCGCCGCCTCGTGGGCCTCGACGTGGTAGATCATCTCCACGAGCCCGACAAGGCCCGCCAGCATCACCGCGCCCGTGGCCGCCCCCAGCGCATACGACGGCAGCAGCCGCTTGATCAGTCCCGCCGTCCACACCGGACGGTGCATCGTGATCAGGTTGGCGATCCCGCCCGGCGAGAACAGGATGATGACCAGGAACAGCAGCCCGAAGTACAGCAGCCAGGCCTGGGTGTAGGTCGACAGCGCCGACTGCAGGAAGGTCACCAGCACGGCGCCCAGGATCGGCCCCCAGAAGTGGCCGATCCCGCCGATGAAGGCCATCAGCACGGCGTTGCCCGAGGCCACCACGCCCAGCGTCTCGGCAGTCACGATTTCATAGTTGATCGCAGCCAGTCCTCCCGCGATGCCGGCGAAGAAGCCGGCCAGCGTCAGCATCAGCCAGCGCACGCGCGTGGGGTTGTAGCCGACGAACTGGGCGCGCTCCGGGTTGTCGCGTACCGCGTTGGCCATGCGGCCCAGCGGCGTACGCGTCAGCGCGTACATGAGCAGCATGCACACCAGGCACCAGGCGGCGATCAGATAGTAGACCTCGATCTGCGGCCCGTAGCTCACGCCGAGCATCGGACCGCCCGCCGTGCGGTTGGTGGCAATGCCGCCCTCGCCGCCGAAGAACGCCGTGAACATGAGCGCGCTGGCAGCCACCATTTCCGCGATGCCGAGCGAGATCATGGCGAACGGAGTCCCGGCGCGCCGCGTGGTCACGAAGCCGAGGATCAGACCGAAGAACAGCCCCGCCGCACCGCCCACCAGGGGCATGAACGTGATGGGGAACCACAGCTTCCCGGCGCCGACCCAGTTGATCGCGTGCGCGGTGAAGAAAGCGCCGAGCCCGAAATAGACGGCGTGGCCGAAGGAGAGCAGCCCGGTCTGTCCCAGCAGCATGTTGTAGGACAGCGCAAAGATGATGGCGATGCCCATCTGCGAGAGCATCGAGAGCGCGAAGCTCTGGCGGAACGCCATCGGCAGCAGCGCGAACAGCGCCGCCACCCCCAGCCAGAACAGCGGCCGCCGCCAGCGCAGAACGGGCGCGGCCACACCGGAAAGCGCGATCGAACGCTGCATCTCAGGTCTCCCGCGTCCCCATCAGGCCGCGCGGGCGCACGATCAGCATGAGCACCATCAGCAGGTACGGCAACACGGGCGCGGTCTGGGAGATGGTGATCGTCGCCAATCCGTGCCAGGCGGAATCCGCGCCGACTTCGATTCCCATGGCGCGGAGCACATGCGCGACCGAATAATCGAGCGCCACCGAAAAGGTCTGCAGCGCGCCGATCAGCAGCGAAGCGATGAAGGCTCCGGTGAGCGAGCCCATGCCGCCGAACACCACGACGACGAACACGATGGTGCCGACGGCGGCCGCCATCCCGGGCTCGGTGATGAACATGTTGCCGCCCAGCACACCGGCCAGGCCGGCGAGCGCCGCGCCGCCCGCGAACACGAACATGAAGACCCGCGGCACGTTGTGGCCGAGCGCCTCGACCATGTCCGGATGGGTGAGCGAAGCTTGCACGATCATCCCGATGCGCGTGCGCGTGAGCAGCAGCCATAACGCGATCAGCATTCCCACCGACACCAGCATCATGAACCCGCGATAGGCCGGATATTGGGTGGTAAACAGCGTGAACAAGGTGAAATCGAGGGACGCCGGGATGCGATAATCCACCGGCGCGCGGCCCCAGATGAGGTGGACGATCTCCTCGATGACGTAGGCCAGTCCGAAGGTGAAGAGCAGCTCGGCGACGTGGCCGAACTTGTGAACCGTGCGCAGGCCGTAGCGCTCGGTGAGTGCACCGATCGCGCCCACGGCAAGCGGCGACAGGAACAGCGCGGCCCAGAACCCCACATGCAGGCCCATCTGGTACGCGAAATAGGCCCCCAGCATGTAGAAGCTGGCGTGAGCGAAGTTCAGCACGCCCATCATGCTGAAGATGAGCGTCAGGCCCGAAGAGAGCATGAACAGCAGCAGCCCGTAGGACAGGCTGTTCAGCAGGGTGACGAGGAAGAATTCCATGGCGTGCGCGGTTCAGCGGGCGCTATCGCGCGCGACGGCGCGGGGGCAGGCAACACCGCCCACGGCACAGGCCTTCACGGCGAGCATTCCCCCACTCATCGCTGCGGATGCCGGCCACTCACCGGCAATCGCCAATGGCGCGAGCTCGCCGGCCATCCTTTCGATGGTCACCATTGCCGAAGGGAGCACGTCGTCCTCTGGTTTTGTCTTGTGGTTGCGCCGACCGCACGCACCGCCGCGGCGCCGGGATCCCGGAATGGCTGTTGTTATGGGCCCGCAGGCCGCTCGATTCTATTCGGAGCGCGGCGGCGTTGTAAACGCCGGGCGCGGCCCGCGGCGTGAGCCGCCCCGGCGTGACCCTGGCGCGCGGAGGTTCTAGAATCGCCCGCCAAGAAAACCATCGAGGAGGAGCGCGCCATGCAGGGCCTGATGATGGACATCCCGCTGCTGGTCTCGTCGCTGATCACGCACGCGGACCGGTTTCACGGCGACACCGAGATCGTCACGCGCACGGTCGAGGGACCGATTCACCGCTACACCTACCGCGAAGCCCACCGCCGCAGCCGGCAGCTGGCCAATGCGCTTGTCGCCCTCGGCGTGAGGCCGGGAGACCGGGTCGCCACGCTGGCATGGAACACCCATCGCCACTTCGAGATCTACTATGCGGTCTCCGGTATGGGGGCGGTCTGCCACACGATCAACCCGCGGCTGTTCCCGGAACAAATCGCCTACATCGCCAACCACGCCGAGGATCGCCATTTCTTCTTCGACCTCACGTTCGCCCCGCTGGTGGAGAAGCTTCTGCCGCACCTGAAGACAGTCAAGGGCTTCGTGCTGCTGACCGATCGCGCCCACCTGCCAAGCAGTGCAATCGCCGACCTGGCGTGCTACGAGGATCTGATCAACGCGCATTCCGACCAGTACCGGTGGCCGCAGTTCGACGAACGCACCGCCTCGTCGCTGTGCTACACCTCGGGCACGACCGGCAATCCCAAGGGCGTACTCTATCAGCACCGCACCACCATCCTGCACTCCTACGCCGCGGCGCTGCCCGACGCGCTGAACCTGTCGGCCCGCGATGTCGTGCTTCCGGTCGTGCCGATGTTCCATGTCAACGCCTGGGGCCTGCCCTACGCCTGCGCGCTGACCGGCGCGAAGCTCGTGTTTCCCGGCGCCGGCATGGACGGTGCGAGCCTGTACGAACTGTTCGAGAACGAGAAGGTCACGGTCTCGGCAGGCGTTCCGACCATCTGGATGGGACTGCTCGCCTACATGAAGACCAACAAGCTGCGGTTTTCCACCCTCAGCCGGACGGTGATCGGCGGCTCGGCGTGCCCGCCGGCGATGATCCGCACCTTTCAGGAAGAATACGGGGTGCAGGTGCTGCACGCCTGGGGCATGACCGAGATGAGCCCGCTCGGGACCGTCTGCACGTTCAAGGCCAAGCACCTCGACCTGCCCGCGGAGCAGCGCTACGCATTGCAGAACAAACAGGGCCGGCCGATCTACGGCGTGGACATGAAGATCGTCGACGGCGAAGGCAAGGATCTTCCGTGGGACGGCAAGGCGTTCGGCGATCTGCTGGTGCGCGGCCCGTGGGTACTGAAAGAGTACTTCCGGGGGGAAGGCGGCGACCCGCTGCGGCGCGACGAACAGGATCGTGGATGGTTTCCGACCGGCGACGTCGCCACGATCGATCCCGATGGCTACATGCAGATCACCGACCGTTCCAAGGATGTCATCAAGTCCGGCGGCGAATGGATCAGTTCGATCGATCTGGAGAACACGGCGGTGGCGCATCCGGCGGTCGCCGAAGCCGCCGTGGTGGCGGTGCGCCATCCGAAGTGGGACGAACGGCCGCTGCTGATCGTGGTCAGGAAGCCGGGCGCCAGCGTCAGCAAGCAGGACCTGCTCGCCTTCTTCGAGGGCAAGGTCGCGAAATGGTGGATTCCCGATGACGTGGTGTTCGTCGATCAGTTGCCGCACACCGCGACCGGGAAGCTGCTCAAGACCAAGCTGCGCGAGGACTTCAAGGACTACAAACTGCCCACCGCCTGAGGGCAAAGCGGCGCACAGGCACAGGGAAAAGCCAGACACAGGTTGAACCGACCACGGCGCCAAGGGGCCCAAGAACTGCCAGAAAAGCAAAATCAGGGGCCGGCTTCCTGGAGGTCTTGGTGTCCTCGGGTGCCTCGCTTCAAGCTTCGGGTTTCCTCCGCGCCTTCGTCGCTCCGTGGTTCATCAGTATCCCCTCGCGAGATCGACGATGCCCATGGGCGGGTCGCCGCGCTCCAGCCGCCGGATGTTGTCGATCACCTGCGCCTGGACTTCCGAGCCGACGGTGGGCGCGGCCACGTGCGGCGTGATCATGATCTTCGGGTGGCGCCAGAAGGGATGCGAAGCCGGCAGCGGCTCCTCGCGAAACACGTCCAGGAACGCGCCTTCCAGTTGGCGGCGATCGAGCGCGTCGATCAGGTCCTGGTCGACGAGGTGCGCGCCGCGGCCGATGTTGACCACATAGCTTCCTCGCGGCATGGCGGCGAATGCGCGGGCGTCGAGGATGTTCTCGGTCTGCGGCGTGAGCGGCAGCACGTTCACCACCACGCGCGAGCGTGAGAGGAAGCGCTCGAAGCTCTCGGGGCCCGAGAAGGTCTCCACTGCGTCCAGGCGCCTGGGCGTCCTCGCCCATCCCGCCACTGCGTAGCCGAGCCCCGCCAGCCGCTGCGCCACGACCCGGCCGATGACGCCCAGCCCCATGACGCCGACCGGGAAATCGCGCGCCAGGAACGGGTCGAGCTGCACCCAGCGCGCCTGGCGCTGCAAGGCTTCCAGTTCGCCCATGCGGCGCTGGAAACGCAGCACGGCGTAGACGGCGTATTCGGCCATCTGGGCCGGAAACCCCACGTCGACCAGGCGTACCAGGGGCACGCCGCGCGGCAGTTCCGGATCGGTCGGGATCGGATCGACCCCCGCGCCCAGGGCGAGGATCGCACGCAGGTTCGGGAACTGCGCAAAGAACCCGGGCGGCGGTTTCCAAACCAGCGCATAACGCACTTCGTGCGCCGACCCGGTGTCCGGCCAGACTCGAAACGCAAGATGAGGCAGCTCGCGTGCAAAGGCCTCGCGCCAGGGCTGCGGATCGTCGGCCGGGTTGTAGAACAGGATGGTCACGGGACGGAAACTCGCATCCGCGTCGCGCCCTTGCTCCGCACCCGCGGTGCGCGCGGTTGCATCGGAACGCGACAGCTACGGCGCGCTGACCTCGAGATTGTCGATCAGCCGCGTCTGGCCCAGCCGGGCGGCACCGAGCACCACCAGCTCCTTTGCCTGTGCGTCCGGACGCAGCAGGCCGCGCTGGGTGCGAACGACCACATAATCGACCTGCCAGCCGTGTCGCGCGAGCAGCGCGCCCGCGGCGTACTCCATGGCAACGAAGTTGCGGTCACCGGCTTCGATCGCTTCCTTGATCTGCAGCATCGCCTGGCGCAGCCGCGGCGCCTCCTTGCGCTCCTCGGCCGACAGATAGCGATTGCGCGACGAAAGCGCCAGGCCGTCCGGTGCGCGCACCGTCTCGGCCGGAATGATGCGGATGGGCAGCGCGAACTGATCGACCATGTGACGCACGATCGCGAGCTGCTGATAGTCCTTCTTGCCGAACACCGCGACGTCCGGCTGCACGATGTTGAACAACTTCAGCACGACCGTGCACACCCCCCGGAAGTGCCCCGGGCGGAAGCGCCCCTCCAGCTTGTTAGCGACCTTCGGCGGGTCGACGAAGAACATCTGCGGCTCGGGATACATCTCCTTTTCGTCCGGATGGAAGACGATGGTGTTGCCGACGGCCGCGAGTTTCTCGCAGTCCTCCGCCAGGGTGCGGGGATACTTGTCGAAGTCTTCGCCCGCCCCGAACTGCAGCCGGTTGACGAAGATCGTCGTGACGGTCACGGGCGCGTGTGCCTGGGCGATCTTCACCAGGCTCAGGTGCCCGTCGTGGATGTTGCCCATGGTCGGCACGCAGCCGATGCGGGGCTCCCCCTTCAGCCGCTGGCGCAGTTCCTTGATCGTTCCTATGACTTCCATCTTCATTCACCCCAGAACCAGAGTCATCCCGCCAAGGGCACCACGGCACCGAGAAACGAAAAGTTCTTTCTTGGCGCTCTGATGTGCTCGGCAGTTCGTTGTTGTTTGCGAACTTCTCTGTGTCCCTGTGCCCTTGGGGCGAGATTCGCGTCAAAAACTGTGCTCGGGGCCGGGGAAGGTGCCGGCCTTCACCTCGGCCACGAAGTTCGCGATCGCCTGCTGCACCGAGCCGGCACCTTGCATGAAGTTCTTGACAAAGCGCGGCTTCTTGCCGGGATAGACGTCGAGCATGTCGTAGAGGTTGAGGATCTGGCCGTCGCAGTGCGGGCCGGCGCCGATGCCCATGACCGGAATCTCCAGCGCTTCGCTCAGCGCCCGGCCCACGGGTGCCGGCACCAGCTCGACGACCATCAGGCTGGCGCCCGCTTCCTGCAGGGTTTTACCCGATCGAATCAGCGCCTGCACCGCGTCTTCGGTCTTGCCCTGAACCCTGTATCCGCCGAGCGCGTGCACCGACTGCGGCGTGAGACCGATGTGACCGCAGACCGGGATCCCCCGCGGCACCAGGAAGGCCACCGTCTCGGCCATGATCTCGCCCCCTTCGAGCTTGATCATCTGCGCCCCCGCGCTCATCAGTCTCGCCGCGTTCTCGAACGCCTGTTGCGGGCTTTTCTGGTAGCTGCCGAACGGCATGTCGCCGATGATCAGCGCGCGCTGGGTTCTTCGCGCCACGCAGCGCGTGTGGTAGATCATGTCCTCCATGGAGACCGGGAGCGTCGAGTCGTGGCCCTGGATCACCATGCCCAGAGAGTCGCCGACCAGAAAGGTGTCCACACCCGCGGCGTCGAGCAGTGCGGCGAAGCTTGCGTCCGTGCAGGTGAGCATCGTGATGCGATCGCCCTCCTCGACCATCTTGCGCAATGTGCTTGTCGTGACTTTCATGGGTCTTGACCTCCAGCCCCGCGGACACAGAGGCACGGAGAAACCCCGAACCACCCACCAGGAACCTCGAGGCGATCGGGAAGTTCGGGATGCCGATCCGTGCCTTCTGGTGCTGTCGGGTCGTTGTTCTCCATAGCGGTGCTCTGTGTCTGGAGCCTCTGTGGCGAATGCCTATCGTTATTGCCCCCGGCTGAACAACTCGCGCAGGTCGTGCATTTCCGTGACGCGGCGCAACAATAAATCATAATCCGCGTCGCCATCAACAAAACTCAGCGTCGCTGCCGACGATCGACAACGGGGCAAGATCGAAGCGATAAAGAACCTGCGGTTCTGCTCCGCCACCGCGCCAGGCAGTGGTCGTCAATCGCGCCGTCGTAGAGCACGCCCCGGCGCCTGACGAGGTCGAGCAGCGTGTCTGGCCTCGCCTGCAGATGCCGGGGCGCGAGCGCGGGGCGCTTCGGGTCGCGCTAGAAACGGATTGACATCCGGCTTGCTCGAGCATCGATTCGCGCCCGAGCCGCCCGGGGGGCTTGCGAGCCAGGCTGGTCTTCGCCGCCCCGATCGGGCCTTTTACTACGCGGCAGCGTAAGCGCTCAAGCAGGCCCAACGAGCGTCACTCCATGCCGGGCGACCCTGGCCGCCAGCTCGGCCGCCGACCCGTGTCCGGGAATCGACGCGTGCGGGGCAATCTCGGCCAGGGGAACCAGCACGAAGGCGCGCTCGTGCATGCGCGGATGCGGAACGCTCAGCTCGGGCTCTGTCAGGATGCGATCGCCGAACAGCAGCACATCCAGGTCGAGCGTGCGCGGCGCGTTGCGCGCCCCGCGCACGCGACCATGTCGCGCCTCGATCGCGAGCAGCATGTCCAGCAGTTGCCGCGGCTCCAGTTCGGTGAGGACTTCGGCGACCGCGTTGATGAACTCCGGCTGGTCGTTGTAACCGACCGGCGCCGTGCGATAGAGGGAAGATCTGCGCACGACGCGGGTGGCGGGCAACCGATCGATCTCGTTGAGCGCGATCCTGACCTTGCCGATCGGGTCGTCGAGGTTGGCGCCGATACCGATGAAGGCCACTACCGCATTGCGCGGGGGCGTCGCGCTCATGGCGCGTCCGGCACCGGGGTAGCTTGCGGCAGGGCCGATTTGCGGCGGCGCCTGCGCCGCCGTGCGCTGGGGGCGGCGGGCAACAGCATCGCATGGCGTTCCTGGTCGCCCGCGTCCTGGAATCGCGCCCACCACCGGCCCACCTCGGGGTCGACTTCGCCGCTGTCGCAGCGAAGCAGCAGAAAGTCGTACGCCGCGCGGAAGCGCGGGTTGCCGAGCAGCGCGAAGGGGCGTCTGCCCGATCGCTGCAGCAGCCGCGGCTGCAGCAGCCAGATCTCCTTCATGTCGGCAGTGAAACGGCGCGGAATCGCGAGGTTTCCGGCAAGCTCGTTGACGACTTCATCGATGGCCCTGAACAGCGCAGGCGCCGGCTTCAGACCGGCCTCCTCGCCACGCTTCCAGGCGGCGAGCACCTCGTGCCACAGCAGTGCCGCGAACAGAAATCCGGGAGACACCGGCCTGTCGGCGCGCACGCGCTCGTCGGTGCGCTGCAAGGCGAGCATCACGAAGCGCTCGCCCAGGGGTTGCTCCAGAATCACATCGAGCATCGGCAGCAGGCCGTGGTGCAGTCCTTCCTCGCGCAACTGCAGCACGCACTGGACCGAATGGCCGGACAGCAGAAGCTTGAGCATTTCCTCGAACACGCGCGGCGCGGGAACGTTTTTGAGCAGCGGCGCGAGCTTGCGGATCGGTGCGCGCGTGCGCGGCTCGATCTTCAGTCCGAGCTTGGCGGCAAGGCGCACCGCGCGCAGCAGCCTGACCGGATCTTCGCGATAGCGCGCTTCCGGCTTGCCGATCATGCGCAGGCGCCGCGCCCTGAGATCGGCCAGCCCGCCGCAGTAGTCGAGGATGCGCTCGGTGGTCGGATCGTAGAACAGGGCGTTGACCGTGAAGTCGCGCCGCGTTGCATCCTCCGCCTCTGTGCCGAACACGTTGTCGCGCAGGATCCGGCCGTGCTGGTCGGTGAGCGCCTCTTCGCTGTCGGCCACGACATGCTTCGCGCGAAACGTGGATACCTCCACCACCTCCTGCCCGCAGAGGACGTGCACCAGCCGGAAGCGGCGGCCGATGATACGCGAGCGCCGGAAGGCACCGCGCACCTGCTCGGGCGTGGCGCTGGTGGCCACGTCGAAATCCTTGGGCTGCAGTCCGAGCAGCAGATCGCGTACCGCGCCACCGACCACGTAGGCGGTATGCCCTTCGTTCTGCAGGGTGGAGACCACGCGCCGGGCGCAAGCGCTGATGCTGTCCCGGGAAATGCCATGCCTGGATTTCGGAATGACGACGGGCTCGGCGGCGCGCGATGACCGGCCGGAGAGTATCCGGCGAAGCAGCTTCCGAATCATCCAGCAATGGAGCGTAGAAGGAGCTGCATTATACCCGCGGGCTGCCGTGCACCCGTGCGGGCAGGAGCACGTTTTCCTCTCCCAGCCGGTAGGCCTGCAAGGGAAAGCGATACAACTCGCCCAGCAGCCGCGGTTGGAGGATCTCCTGTGCGCTGCCGTGCGCATGACGGCCGTCTCCGTAGAGCAGCAGCGCGTGATCGCAGTAGCGCGAAGCGAACAGCAGGTCGTGCAACACGAGCACGATCAGCGCCCCGTTTGCAGCCTCCTCGCTCAAGCGCTCGAGCAGTGCGACCTGGTGCGCGAGATCCAGGTGCTGCAGCGGTTCGTCGAGCAGGAACACGGCCGGCTCCTGCGCCAGCAGCGCGGCGAGCCGTGCCCGCTGCCGTTCTCCACCCGACAGTGAGCGGTAGGCGCGCCCCGAAAGCGCCCGCAGGTCGAGGGCGTCCAGCGCCCGCAGGGCAATCTCGCGGTCCGCATCGGTCGGGCCGAACAGGCTGCGTGTGCGGGCGTAGCGACCCAGCATGACGAAATCATGGACGCTGCCCCAGTACTCGCGCGCTTCTTCCTGCAACAGCACACCGAGTTCCCGGGCAAGGCGCTTTCGCGGCTGCCCTTCGACGGGCACGCCGCCCAGTCTGACCAGGCCGCCGCTGGGCGCAGTCAGGCCGGCCAGCGCGTGCAGCAGCGTGGACTTGCCCGCGCCATTGACGCCCAGGATCGCCCAGCGCTCGCCGCGCCTGAACTCGACGGTCAGGCCGTCCACCAGGCTGCGGCCGGGCTGCTTGAGCGACAGCGACTCAGCGCGCAGCATCGCTTCGGGCGGACACGAGCAGCAGCAGGACCGGCACGCCGATCAGCGCCGTCAGGATTCCGGTCGGCAGCTGGATCGGGGCCCAGACGCTGCGCGCGGCGGTATCGGCAAGCGTCAGCAGGCTGCCCCCCACAACGGCCGAGAGCGGCACCAGCGCGCGGTAGTCGTGCACACCGACAAGCCGCACCAGGTGCGGCACGATGAGCCCCACGAAACCGATCGTGCCGCCGAGCAACACCGCGCCGGTGGTGGCCGCGGCGGCGCCGGCGTAGAGGGCAAGCTCCAGCCGGTTGACCTCGACGCCCAGCGATGCGGCTTTGAGACGCCCCAGCCCGAGCACGTTGATCGCTTGTCCGGCCGCGCCGCCGAGCAGCACCAGCCCGAGCAGCAGCGCGGCCTCGACGCCCGGCACTCGCGCATAGGTGAGATCGCCCATCAACCAGAAGAGCATGCCCTTGACCGCGCTGCCCGGCGCGAGCGTGAGCAGCAGGCTGATGAGGGCATTGAGGCCGGCAGCCACGACCACGCCGACCAGCAGCAAGCGAAACGGATTCCAGTCTCCGGCACGGTAGGCCAACAGCGCCACGAGCAACGCCATGGAGGCGGCGCCGGCGAAACCGAGCCCCGCGCCCGCCCCACTGCCCAGGCCGAGCACCATGGCCAGCAGCACGCCCAGCGCCGCGCCGCCGGACACGCCGAAGATGTAGGGATCGGCCAGTGGATTGCGCAGCAGCGCCTGCATGAAGGCCCCGGCCACGGCGAGCAGCCCGCCGGCGCAGAACGCGGCGGCCACCCGTGGCGCGCGCAGGCCCCAGACGATATCGGATGCAAGACCCGGTTCGAGCTGCAACGCCGACCACAGCTCGGAGGCCGACAGGCGCACGCTGCCGATGGCAAGCCCCGCGGCCCACGCGGCCACAGGGAGCGCGAGGACAATCACCGCACGCAACTGGCGCCGCATCGCTTCGGGCTTTCAGCGAAGGCTGATCACCTGCCAGTCGTTGGCCAGCGCGTGCTCCTTGAGCGTTTCGTCGGGATCGACCGCAACCGGATGACTGACCATGGACAGCAGCGGCAGATCGTTCAGCGAGTCGCTGTAGAACCAGGTCTCCTCGAACGCGCTCCAGGCGATGCCGTGCTCTGCCAGCCACTGCTTGAGGCGCGCGACCTTGCCCTCGCGAAAGGCGGGAACCCCCTCGACGCGGCCGGTGAACTGGCCGCCGACCTCTTCGGGTTGCGTCGCGATCAGATTCTCGATGCCGAACTCGCGCGCGATCGGCCAGGTCACGAAGCTGTTGGTCGCGGTGATCACGACCCTAGCGTCCGCCTTGTGGCTGTCCACCAGATCGCGCGCCTTCTGGGTGATCAGCGGCCGGATCTTGCGTTCCATGAACTCGGCATGCCAGGCGTCGAGCTGGGCGCGCGGATGCCGCGACAGTGGCTTGAGCTGGAAGTCGAGGAACTTGTGAATATCGAGCGTTCCCGCCTTGTAGGCCTCGTAGAACTCCCTGTTGCGCGCCTCGTACACTTCGCGGTCCAGCACGCCCTTCTCGATCAGGAACTGGGCCCACTCGAAATCGCTGTCGCCGGCCAGCAACGTGTTATCGAGGTCGAACAATGCCAGTCGCATGAGGAGCCGCGAGTTGTGGTGCGTGAATCGTGAACGGTGAAAGCGGCGCGCCCGAGTATAGCCGAGTTCCCGAGCACGAACGGACGCGGTCTACGGGCGCCCGTTGGCCCGGGCCAGCAGTTCGCGCAGCAGCGGCACGGTGACCGCGCGCTTGGTCTCGAGCGAATAGCGATCCAGCGCGTCGAGCAGCGCCACCAGATAAGGAAGATCGCGGCGCTGGCGGGTCAAGGCGTAGTCGATCACTTCCTCGGGCACGCTCAGGCCGCGGCTTCGCGCGTGCTGCGCGAGCGCCGCCGCCTTCTCCTCGTCGGACAGCGGGTACACCTGATAGACCAGTCCCCAGGCCAGCCGTGTCAGGAGATCCGCTCGCAGACCCAGCCTGGCTGGCGCGGCATCGCCGGCGGCGATCAGCACCCCGCCCGCCTCGCGCACCGCGTTGCAATGGTTGAACAGCGCGATCTGACCGGCCTCCGACAACAGATGCACGTCGTCGACGGCCAGTCCGCTCGAGACGGTCTGCGCGTCGATGGCACGGAAGGTCTGCTCGTCGACCGCGAAAGCGATCCGCCGCCCGGCCAGTTCGAGGGCGCGCACCGTGGCGGCGAGCAGATGGCTCTTGCCGCAGCCTGCCGGTCCCCACAGATAAACGAAGCGCTCGCCCGAGCTGTCCCGCGTCAGCATGCGCAGGACGGACAGCAGCTCAGCGTTGCGCCCTGCAACGAAGTTGTCCAGGGTGGGTGCCGGCGGCGCGGCGAGTTCCAGTGCGAGCTGGCGCATCAGCGGGACGGCGGCGCGATGCCCGCCAGCGGATGCGACGAGCCGTGGCCCGGGCAGCATCGAAGCGCGGGGCGACGAAGAAAGACACTCATTTTTCTGTAGAATTCGCGTGCGCTTGCGCGCCATCGCCTGCAATGTATCCGGAAGCAACACGCCGCTCAACTTGACCTCCGACCGCTCTTCCAACCCGCTTACCTATCGCGAGGCCGGCGTGGACATCGATGCCGGCGACCGGCTGGTCGAGAACATCGAGCCGCTGGCTCGCGCAACATTGCGCGAAGGCGTGCTCGCCGGAATCGGCGGATTCGGGGCGTTGTTCGAGCTGCCCAGGCGCTTCAAGGAACCGGTGCTGGTCTCTGGAACCGACGGTGTGGGTACCAAGCTGAAGCTCGCCTTTCAGCTCGACAGGCACGACACCGTGGGCATCGACCTCGTGGCGATGAGCGTCAACGACATTCTGGTACAAGGCGCCGAGCCGTTGTTCTTCCTCGATTACTTCGCGTGCGGAAAACTCGACGTCGCGACTGCCACCGCGGTCGTGCGCGGCATTGCGCGCGGCTGCGAAACGGCCGGCTGCGCGTTGATCGGAGGAGAGACGGCCGAGATGCCCGGCATGTACCCGCCGGGCGAATACGACCTCGCGGGCTTCGCGGTGGGCGTGGTGGAGAAAGCCGACATCATCGACGGGCGCGACGTGCAAGCCGGCGACGCGGTGCTCGGGCTCGCGAGCAGCGGCCTGCATTCCAACGGCTATTCGCTGGTCCGGCGCATTCTCGAGGCCAGCGGGGCCGACCTGTCATCCGCATTCGAAGGACAGACGTTAGGAGACGCATTGCTCGCGCCGACACGCATCTATGTCAAACCCGTGCTGACGGCGCTGCGGCAGACGCGGATCAAGGCGCTGGCGCACATCACGGGCGGGGGCCTGGTGGAGAACGTGCCGCGGGTGCTGCCCGAAAACCTGACCGCCAGACTGGATCGAACCGCGTGGAAACGGCCGGCAATCTTCGACTGGCTGCAGCAGCGAGGCAACGTCTCGGACGCGGAGATGTACCGCGTCTTCAACTGCGGGATCGGGATGGTGGCCATCGTGGCGCCTCGGGATGCCGATGCGGCGCTCCGGGCGCTGACGCAGGCAGGCGAGACGGTCCATCGAATCGGAGAGATCCAGCCCCGTCGCGGCGCCGAGCCGCAGACCGTGCTCGCCTGACGCAAGAGCGCAATGAAGCGGGTGGTCATCCTCATTTCCGGGCGTGGCAGCAACATGCAGGCGATCCTGGAAGCCGGTCTTCCGGCGCACTTCGCTGCCGTGGTCAGCAACAACCCGCAAGCCAGGGGACTGGAGATCGCGCGCGCGCGGGGCGTAGAAACGGCGGTGGTCGACCACCGCGCGCATGCCGACCGGCAGAGCTTCGACGCCGCGCTCGCGCAGAAAGTCGAAAGCTACCGACCGGACCTGGTGGCACTGGGCGGCTTCATGCGGATTCTCACCGACGTGTTCGTCAGCCGATTCGCCGGCCGGATCCTGAACATCCATCCCTCTTTGTTGCCGGCCTTTCCCGGGGTCGACACGCATCGGCGCGCGCTCGAAGAGGGTGTGCGGCTGCACGGCTGTACGGTGCACTTCGTTACGGCAGCGCTCGATCACGGCCCGATCGTGATTCAGGCAGCCGTGCCTGTGCTGCCCGAGGACGACCCGGATACGCTCGCCGCCAGAGTCCTGGAACAGGAGCACCGCATCTACCCGCAGGCGATTCGCTGGTTCCTGGAAGACAAGCTTTCCATCGAGGGGGGCCGCGTGAGAATCGCGCAGCCGTGCCGCTTTCCCCCCGGGATCGCCTCGCCGATGGTCGGCGCATGAGACGGATCGCGTTCTGCTTGTCGCTCGCCCTGATCTGCCTTGCGAGCCCGGCACAGGCCGCGCGCATCGAACTCACCTTCGAGATCCTGTTTGGCGACATCAAGCTCGGCGAGGGGCGCGACGTGCTGGAGCACGACGGCACGCGTTATTCCGTGGTAAGCGTTTCCGAACCGCAGGGTCTCGCGGCGCTGTTCATCAACGACATCCGGCGGGAGAGCAGAGGCCTTGTCACCGCCAACGGACTGAGGCCCGAGCGCTTCGAAGAAAGCGGGCGCAAAGACGGCAGCCGCAACGCGCGGTTCGACTGGGCGGCGGGCACACTGGTGCTCAGCAGTGCGGGCCAGGTTCAGACCGTGAAGCTGCCACCCAATACGTTCGATCAGGCCAGCCTCCCGTATGCGTTCATGTTCGCTCCGCCTCCGACCGGCGAGAGCTTTCAGGTCAACGTCACCGATGGCCGGCGGCTGACGCAGTACCGCTACCGGCTGGTGGGCCGGGAACGGATCAAGACGGCGGTGGGTGAGATCGACACGCTGCACTTCGAGAAGGTGCGCGATCCGGACGACAAGCGCGGCTTCGAGTTCTGGGTGGCGATCGATCGCCAGCATCTGCCGGTGCGGCTGCGCTACTCCGACAAGAACAGCCGGGTCTTCGACTCGGTGGTCACCCGCATCAAAATCCAGTGACGGCGGGCAACAGAGCGCGAACGCGCCCTGACCTGCCTGCGGAGCCGGGGCACGGCATGCGCCTGAACGCCTCCAACCTGCGAGAGACGAGTGCGGCGCTGGATCTCGCCTGCCGGCTGACGCATCCGGCGGATGCGGTGCTGCGGGAGTTCTTCCGGGCCCGCCGCGAGCTGGGCAGCCACGACCGCGCCTTCATCGCCGACACCGTCTTCGCGGTGCTGCGCCACAAGCGCCTGCTGGAGGCGATCGTGCCCGATCCGACTCCGCGCAGGCTCGCGATCGCCAGCCTGGTGAAGCTTCAGGGCATGAGCATCGGATCGCTGCAACCCCTGCTTGCCGCAGAGGACCGCGACTGGCTGCTGCAAGTCAGGACGGCGGATACCGAATCTCTGCCGCCGGCGGTGCGGCTGTCTCTGCCCGACTGGCTGTGGGAGCGGCTCGTAACACAGTACGGTGAGGCCGAAGCCGTCGCGCTCGGCCGCGCGTTGCTGCAGCCGGCGCCCCTGGATTTGCGGGTCAACACGCTGATCGCCACTCGCGACGAAGTGCTCCAGGCGCTGGCGCGCGACGGTATCCAGGCGCGGCCCACACCGTACTCTCCGGTTGGTATTCGGCTCGCCGGCAAGCCGGCGATCAATCGGCACCCGCTGTTTACCCGCGGCGCCATCGAGGTACAGGACGAAGCCAGTCAGTTGCTCGGCTTCCTCCTCGCGCCGCGCCGGCGCGAGATGGTGGTCGACTTCTGCGCGGGAGCGGGCGGCAAAACCCTGCTGCTCGGCGCATTGATGCACAATCAGGGGCGAGTCTACGCATTCGACGTCTCGGACAAGCGGCTCAACAGTCTCAAGCCGCGGCTCAAGCGCTCACAACTGTCCAATGTCCACCCTCAGCGCCTGGCGAGCGAGAACGACACCCGGGTCAGGCGGCTGGCCGGCAAGATCGACCGCATCCTGGTGGACGCGCCGTGCAGCGGACTGGGCACGCTGCGCAGGAACCCGGACATGAAGTGGCGTCAGTCGCCGCAGGCGGTCGCTGAATTGAAGGCCAAGCAGCGCCTCATCCTGTGGTCCGCGGCGACACTGGCGAAGCCAGGCGCACGCCTGGTCTACGCGACCTGCAGCCTGCTGCGCGAGGAAAACGAGGATATCGTGGAGGAGTTCCTGGCGACGCACCCCGGGTTTCGCAGCGTGGACTGCCAGGAGGTGCTCGACGCGCAGCGCATCGACCTGCCCACCGGGCCGCTGTTTCGCACCTATCCTCACCGTCACGGCACCGACGCCTTTTTCGCGGCGGTGATCGAGCGCCAGGCTTGACGATGCGCGCCCGTCGCCTCGCGTTCGCCGCAGCCGTGTTGCTCGGACTGTCGCTCGGGCCGGCCTGGATCCAGGCCCGCGAGACCTACGATGCGATACCGGGCAGCGGCCTGATCGAATACGCGTTCACGCCGGGAAGCGACGCCGCCGGGCTCATCATCCGCACGCTGCGCGGCGCACGCAATGCCGTCTACGTCCAGGCGTTCAGCTTCACGCACGTGGACATCGCCCGGGCGCTGATCGAAGCCCATCGGCGCGGCGTCGAAGTCCAGGTCATCGCCGATGCCGGCCAGACCGAGAAGATCGAGCACAACGTCATCTCGCGCCTGGTGCGCGCCGGCGTGCCGGTCATGCTCGACGCGGAACATGTGTCCGCGCACAACAAGGTGATGGTAATCGATCCCGACGGCGAACAGCCAGTGGTCATTACCGGCAGCTTCAACTTCACGTTCGCTGCGCAGTACCGGAATGCCGAGAACCTGCTGGTGCTGCGCGGCAATCGGGAGCTCGCGCGCGCTTATCTGGACAACTGGCAGCGCCATCGCGAGCACGCCCGTCGTTATCACGACGGCCAGGAATAGAATCGCGCCTCGCACCGGGAGAACTCCGACATGGCCGCCAAACAGACCGAAGTCGGCCGGCTGATCAGTGATCTGCTGGACGACCTGCAACAGGGGGTGATCCTCTGGCAGCTCGTGGTGCTGGCCGTCAGCCTGGCGGGCGGCTGGTTCTTCGCCCGCCGCGTCCAGCGGCGGCTGATCCGCAACCTGGCGAAAGACCCCGAAGCCACGGTGCGCATCAGCGTCGGGGGAATCAGTCGCGCGGCGTTGCCGGTCACGGCACTCGCCCTGCTGGTGCTCGGCCGCTGGATCCTCCACTACTTCCAGCCGGTGCACCTGCTCAACGTCGCGGTGCCGCTGCTGGCAGCTCTGGTAATCATCCGGGCCCTGGTCTATCTGCTGCGGCACACCTTCGCGCCGGGCGGCCTGCTGCGTTCCTGGGAAATGATCATCACCTGGCTGGTCTGGCTCGCGGTAGCGTTGCACATCACGGGCCTGCTCCCCCAGCTCGTGGCGTTTCTCGAGACCACCGGATTCACCCTGGGCAAGCAGCACGTGTCGTTCATGCTGGTACTCCAGGCCCTGTTCACGGTGGCTCTGCTGCTGCTGGGCGCGCTGTGGATCGGCAAACTGATCGAGGCGCGCATCATGGCGCTCAGCCACGTCGAGGTGAACCTGCGCCTGGCGATGTCCAAGATCGTGCGCACGGCCATGGCGATCGTCGCGGTGCTGATCGCACTGCCGCTGGTGGGCATCGACATCACCGCGCTGTCGGTATTTGGCGGCGCGCTCGGGGTGGGAATCGGTCTGGGCCTGCAGAAGGTCGCGGCCAATTACATGGCGGGTTTCACCATCCTGCTGGATCGTTCCGTGAGCCCTGGCGACCTGATCACGGTGGACGGCTTCTACGGTGAAGTAACGCAGCTCACCTCGCGTTGCATCGTCGTGCGGGGCACGGACGGCACGGAGGCGATCATCCCGAACGAGACCCTGGTGACCTCCACGGTGATCAACCACTCCTACTCGAACCGCCGGGTGCTGATGCGCCTGCCCGTCCAGATCGGCTATTCGAGCGACCTCAAAAAGGCTCTCGAGCTGATGCTGCACGCCGCGCAGTCTCATCCGCGCGTTCTGCGGGATCCCGCTCCCGCGGCGCTCGTCGCCGGCTTCGGTGCCGACGGCGTCAATCTCGAACTGATGGCGTGGATCGAGGACCCGGAGCGCGGGAAAATGAACCTCCAGTCCGACCTCTATCTGGCGCTGCACGAGGCGTTTCGCGCCGGCGGCATCGAGATCCCGTACCCGCAGCGCGACATCCGAATCCTCAATCCGGTCCAGATCGACTCCACCGGTGCGCGCACCCGCTGAAGGCCGCCACGCGCCCCCTGCCCGCGCGGCATGCCACCTGCTTGGCAAGGTCACAAGTCCTTACAAAAATAGTCGCTCAGGGGGTTGGCGTTCCTGTAGAATCGCGCTCGCTTCCTTTCCTTGACTTAGAGGTTTTTTTGATGAATATCAGTGGGTTAATGGACTTCCCCTGGTGGGCGCGAGGCCTTGTCGACCTGCCCTGGTGGGGTTATGTCCTCGCAACGCTCGTGCTGACCCATATCACCATCGCTGCCGTCACCATTTACCTGCACCGGCATTCCGCGCACCGCGCGCTGGACCTGCACCCGGCGGTGTCGCACTTCTTCCGTTTCTGGCTGTGGCTCACCACCGGCATGGTCACCAAACAGTGGACCGCAATCCACCGCAAGCACCACGCCAAGTGCGAGACTGAGGAAGATCCGCACAGCCCGCAGATATTGACTCTGAGAAAGGTGTTGCTGGAGGGCAGCGAGCTGTACCGCCGCGAAGCCCTCAACCAGGAAACGCTCGACAAGTACGGGCACGGGACGCCCGACGACTGGCTGGAGCGCAACCTCTATTCGCGCAGCGACAAGAGTGGCGTTTCCCTGATGCTGATCATCGATGTGCTGCTGTTCGGGCCGATCGGGCTGACGGTCTGGGCGGTTCAGATGCTCTGGATTCCGGTGATGGCCGCCGGCGTCATCAATGGCGTGGGCCACGCACTCGGGTACCGCAACTTCCAGGTGGAAGACGCCAGCACCAATATCGTACCGTGGGGCATTCTGATCGGCGGGGAGGAGCTGCACAACAACCACCACGCGTACGCCTCTTCGGCCCGGCTTTCGTCCAAGTGGTATGAATTCGACATCGGCTGGCTCTATATCCGGATCATGGAGGCGCTCGGTCTGGCCCAGGTCAGGAAACTCGCTCCCAGGGTACGTATCGAGCGCATGAAGCCCGCGTGCGACCTGCAGACCCTGCAGGCCGTCATCACCCATCGCTATGACGTGCTGGCCCGGTTCACGCGCTCGCTGAAATCGACCTGGGGCGAGGAACTGCGCCAGTTGCGCTCGCGACACCGGCTGCACGGCATCGACTTCGGCAAGGTGAAGACGTGGCTGCACCTGGACGAGAAGCGGGTTCCGGCACAGGAGAAGGCAAAACTGGAAAAAGTGCTGGAGACGAGCCGGGTTCTAAAGACCATCTACACGATGCGCCAGGAACTGATCGGATTGTGGCAACGGTCCTCCGCTACCAAGGAACAGCTGGTCAGCCAGCTCGAGGACTGGTGCCGCCGCGCCGAGCGCAGCGGGATTGTGTCACTGCAGGACTTCTCGCGGACGCTGCGCTCCTACGCCTAGCGCCGCAAGCAGGAAGCCAAACAGAAAAGCCCGCCGATGGCGGGCTTTTTTCGTGCACTGAAACGACGTCTACTTGAGTTTCGTTTCTTTATAGAGCACGTGCTTGCGGGCCACCGGATCGAATTTCTTCAGTTCCAGCTTGTCGGGCATCGTGCGCTTGTTCTTCGTCGTGGTGTAGAAGTGCCCGGTTCCGGCGGTCGATTCCAGCTTGATCTTTTCCCTCATGGCCTGGCCTCCTTAGACTTCACGCCGCTTCGCCGCGAGCCCGCAGGTCGGCCAGCACGGCTTCGATTCCCTTCTTGTCGATGATGCGTAACCCCGCCTGGCTCACCCGCAGGCGCACCCAGCGATTCTCGCTTTCGACCCAGAACCGGCGGTACTGGAGGTTCGGCAGGAACCGCCGCTTGGTCTTGTTGTTGGCGTGGGACACGTTGTGCCCCCCCATCGGCTTCTTGCCGGTGACTTGGCAGACTCGGGCCATCGAATAGGTACCGAAATGCTCGAAAAGGGGCGCTTTATAGCATGCCGCGGCGCCATGGGGCAAGCGAGCCCGAAATGTTCCGGCCCACAGCGAGTCCGGCCATTCGCTGCGGGCGCTTGTGGGTGCGGAGCGCCTTGCACTGCGACTTGACGCCCCCATGGCGCCCCGTGTATTAAGTCGTTTGACGCTGGATTCGCTTGATCCGGCCTCACGCCTCGAAAAAGCCGGCCCGCTCGACGGGCTCAACCATCCATGGAGGGGAGCATGAAAAAGTTGTGGCAGTCATTCACGGCCCTGGCGCTTGGTACGCTTTGCCTGGCCGCCTCTTCTGCCGCGTTTGCGCAGGCAGACATGAAAGCGTACTGGGCCACCAGCGGCATGTTCGGCCCGTTCGACATCCGCGGGCTGATCCCAAGCCTTCCGCAGGAACGATCGCGCATGATCACGATCGGCGTTCCGATGTGGATCATCGATCACCCGAAAGGGCTGGTCGTGTTCGATACCGGCAACAACGTGGCGATCGTCGACAACTGCAAGTCACATTGGCTGCCGGCAAACTGCGACTTCTTGAAACCCAGCCAGAAGCGCGCTGACGTGATCGACATGCAGCTGAAGAAGCTTGGCTACTCCGTCGATCAGGTCAAGGCGGTCATTACCTCCCACTCGCACCTGGATCACATCGGCAACATCGAAATGTTCCCCAAGGCGCTGCACGTGGTGCAGAAGCGGGAACTCTATCAGGCCTGGTGGCCCGAGAAGTTCCAGCGGCCGGGTGGCGCCCATGTCATGGCGGACTACGACGATGCGCGCGATTTCAACTATCTGGAGCTCGATGGCGATTACGATCTGTTCGGCGACGGATCGATCATCGTTCTGTCCACCCCGGGTCATACGCTGGGCAATCAGTCGCTGAAGCTGCGCTTCAAGTCCGGGCAGACTTTCGTGATCGCGCAGGACGCCATCTGGATGCGGGAGAACCTCGAGGGCTATCCGGCGGGCCTGAACTACAGCGTCAAGGACTACTTCGCGTCGGTCAACCGGCTTAAGGCCATGCGTGACCTCGAGAATGGCGAACTGTTCTTCGGCCACGACGAGCAGCAGTGGAAGGAAAAGGGCAACAAGTGGTATAGGTAACTCGGAAGAAGCGGTTGTTCCTCGGGAAGCCCCCCCTAGCGGGGGGCTTCTTTTTGCAGGCGTCTGTCCATGTCTTCTCCCGCTGCAATCACCCTGGAATCTGTTTCCAAGCGCTACGGCTCCAAGCTCATCATCGACGACGTTTCCTTCGCCGTCGAAAAGGGTGAAATCGTGGGGTTTCTGGGTCCGAATGGGGCCGGGAAAACCACGACCATGCGGATGATCGCCGGATTCACGACTCCGACGAGCGGCCGAATCACGGTCGCGGGCTACGACATGGCGACGCAGAACACGGAAGCCGCTCGCCACATTGGCTATCTGCCCGAGCGCCCTCCCTTGTACGACACGCTGGACGTGGCGCAGTACCTGCGCTTCGTGGCCAAAGTCAAGGGCATTCCCCGCTCGCAAATCGCCTCCGAGCTGGAACGTGTGTCCGCCGCCTGCCACCTGGAGGCGGTGTTCAGGCGTGAGATCTACAAGCTCTCCAAGGGCTACCGCCAGCGTCTGGGGCTGGCTCAGGCGCTGCTGGGCAAGCCCACGGTCCTCTTGCTCGATGAACCGACCGCAGGGCTCGATCCGGGGCAGATCCAGGAAACCCGCGAGGTGATTCGGTCGTTCGGCGAGACCAATGCGGTCCTGCTGAGCACACACATTTTGCACGAGGTCACCCTGATCTGTCGCCGCGTCGCGATCCTCAACCACGGCCGTCTGCTGGCCATCGATTCCCCGGCCGGGCTGCAGCGCGCATCGGAGCAGACCAATCGGGTCGTATTGCAGGTCACTGCCCCCGCGGCACAGCTGCGCGAGGAGTTGCTCGGCGTGAACGGAGTCCGCAGCATCGAGATCGATAGCGGGCGCGACAACGGCGTGCTCAGCGTAGCCTGCCAAGTGGATGCGCACGACGGAGTGGAAGCCGCGATCGCCAGAGCTGTCGCCGTGCGCTGGAACCTGCACCGGCTGGAGCGCCAGCAGCCGACGCTGGAGAACGTCTTCTTGCGCTACGTGAGCGGACCTGCCACCGAGAAGGAACCGCAAGCATGAATGGCGCGCTGGCGGTGTACCAGAAGGAGGTGCTGACCTACTTTCGCTCTCCGATCGCTTACTTCGTCGTTGCGGTGTTCCTGGTCGGGACGGGGTACTTCTTCCTGTACAACGTGTTTCTGACCGGCAATGCCACCATGGACGACACTTTCCAGAGCATGGGAGTGTTGCTGATAACGCTCGCGCCGGTGGTGTCGATGCGGCTGTTCTCGGCAGAGTACAGCGCGCAAACCATGGAGCTGCTGATGACCTTGCCGCTCAAACCATGGCAGATCGTGTTGGGCAAGTATCTTGGGGCAGTGACGATACTACTGCTCATGGCCGCCGGCACGCTCATCAACCTCGTGCCGTTGTATCTGTTCGGCAATCCGGAGACCATCACCATCCTTTCCGGTTACATCGGCTTCGTCCTGCTCGGAATGGCCTGCCTTGCAGTCGGCCAGTTCTTCTCCGCGCTGACGCACAATCAGATCATCGCCGCCTTGATCACCGTGTCCGTACTTTTGGGATTCTGGTTCATCGGCCACCTGCAGAACTTTCAATCCTCGTATGTCATCCGCGATCTGGTCGCCTATCTTTCGTTTTCCTTGCACTACGGTGACTTCATTCGCGGGCTGCTGCGCAGCGAGGCGGTCTTCTTCTACTTGGTAGTCATCGCGATCTCGCTGGTGCTCACTTCGGGTTACCTGCAGTGGAAACGCTAGTGGAAAAGTCGAAGTCAGGCCGGACCTTCAGCGCCGGGTTGATCCTGCTCGCCGGCATCAGCCTGCTCGCCACCGCCGGCGCCATTCACGCGATCCTGCTCGAACCAGCCGCCTGGATCCTGCTGCTGGCCGTCGTCGGTGCGGGACTCACCGGATGGGGAGTCTACCGGCTGCGCAGCGAGCTGAGCGCGATGGTACGCGGCCGCCGAGGCGAAATTGCCGCCTACACGCTGGGAATCATCGGTGTGCTCCTTGCCCTTGCCTACCTGTCGGTCCGTTTCCCGCTTCGCATCGACATGACCGAAGCGAAGCTTTACTCGCTGTCCGAGCAGACCGTCACGATGCTTCAGAGGCTGGAGAGTCCTGTGCACATCGTGTTTTTCCACGACCCGCTGATGCGGGAAACGGTCGAACTGTATGAGCTGATCGCGCGACAGACCGACAAGGTCACGGTCGAGTTCTACGATCCGATGACCAATCCGGCGCAGGCGCGCATGCTCGGCGTACAGTTCGCCGGCACGGCCGTGATGCAGAGCGAGGGACGCAAGCTGCAGATCCACGGTGGCAACGAGACCGATATCGCAAACGGCATTCTCCGTGTATCACGCGGTGCAACGCAGCTCATTTGCTTCCTCGACGGACACGGCGAGGCCGATCCGTTCAGCTTGGAATCGCACGATCATCTGGAAGGCGCCGCCGGGCATACGCACGGTATCGGCGCCAAAGTAGTCGTGCATGAACGCCACGGCATGGCAAAAGCCCGCAACGCGCTCGAAACCATGAACTATCAGGTCGAGAAAGTGGCGCTTCCGCGCAACGCCGAGGCGTTTTCCCGCTGCGACCTGCTGGTCGTCGCCGGCCCGAAAACCGCATTGCTGGAAACGGAGGTAGAAGCCATCCGCGGTTATCTGTCAGCCGGCGGAAATGCGCTGTTCATGCTCGACCCATTCGTCCAGACGGGGCTCGAACCGGTCGCCCGGGAGTTCGGTGTGGTGCTGGACGAGGATATCGTGATCGATCCGGCCAGCCACTTCTGGGCGGATCCGTCTTCGCCTGCCGTGACGGAGTACAACCGACATCAGGTTACACGCCAACTGCCGCTGACTTTCTTTCCGGGTGCACGCTCGCTGTCGCCCACCCCGCAGCGGGTGCCCGGGGTCTCCATCCTTCCACTGGTCAACAGTTCCAAGAGCAGCTTTGGGGAAACATCGCCGGATCGCGCGCGATTCGAGGAGGGGAAAGACCTGTCCGGGCCGAGGACGCTCATGGTCGTTGTCAACCGCAGGCCGGTAGACGCGGAACAGGCAATGTTCGGCACGAACTCGGCGTCCGCGGCAAACGCCGGAGACGGAGAAGGAGGTGCAGGTGGCGCGCGCCGGTCGAGGATCATCGTGATCGGAGACTCGGACTTCGCGACCAACTCCTTCTTCCATATCATGGGAAACGGCAATCTTTTCCTCAACGCCGTCAACTATCTCGCCGCCCAGGAGAACCTCATTGGCATAGAGCCAAGGACCTACGACGTTCCAAGAGTCAATCTGACCAATCGTCAGATGAAAGGAACGTTCTTTCTGTCGATCGTGCTCATCCCGGGTCTGCTTGCGATCATCGGAACCGCAGTATGGTGGAAGCAGCGGTGAGCGCCCGCCCCATGCGCCGAAGATTGGCTGCGGTGTGGGCGATCTTGCTGTTACTCGTGGGCGTGATCTCGGTTCTCGAGTGGTCGGAGAGAAATACGTCCGACGAGGGTGGCTACGCGAACCGCATGCTGCTGCCCGCACCGATAGAGGAACTGTCGGCGATCGAGATCGCGGTGGCCGGCGGCGTGCACCGCTTCGAGCGTGACCGCTCGGGCATCTGGTTCTACCATGGAGTTCACACCGGGGCGGAAGGTTCTCACGAACACGCGATCGAGCCCGACACGGCACAACGCATCGCAAAGGCCTTTGCCGCTTTTGGGCGTACGAAGATCGAGCGCGAATTCGCGATAAGCGACCAGGAAGCGGCGTTCGGAACCAGGACTCCGACGATGATCATTCTGGTCTATGGACCGGGCAATTCCGCGCCACTGATGCAATACGCAATCGGCGACATCGCCCCCGACACGATCAGCCGTTACGTACGCCCGGTCGGAAGATCGAACGTGGTAACCATACCCAACTACCAGATCGAAAACCTGCTCGGCCTGCTCGAGGCGGTGGGCGGCACGCCGGCGGCGCGTGTGCAGGCACGCTAGAGGCCCGTCACAGCAAACCGCGTTCAGCAAAGGAAAGCGCCAAGCCGTTGCCGACGATGAAGTGGTCGAGAACGCGCACATCGACCAGCTCGAGTGCACGCTTGAGCGCCTGCGTGAGCACTTCGTCCGCGCGGCTGGGTTCGGCAAGGCCGGATGGATGGTTGTGGGCAAAGATCACGGACGCGGCGTTGTGCTTGAGCGCAGTCTTGACGACTTCGCGCGGATAGACGCTGGTCTGCGTCAGCGTTCCGGAAAATAGCGCGTCGGCTGCGATGACGCGGTTTTGCGCGTCGAGGAAGATCCCCATGAAGACCTCGACCGGCTTGTGCTGCAGCGTGAGCCGAAGATAGTCGCGCACGGCCTGCGGCGAGCCGAGATTGACCCCGGATTTCAGTTCCTGCGCCAGCGCGCGCCGCGCCATCTCCATGGCTGCCTGTAGCTGGACGTACTTCGCTTCACCGAGCCCCTTGATGCCGCAGAACGTCTCGCGCTGCGCAGCGGTGATCGCGGCGAGCGAGCCCAAGCGCTTCAGCAAATCGCGAGACAACTCCACGGCGCTCCTGCCTCTGATGCCGGTGCGCAGAAAGATGGCCAGCAATTCCGCGTCGGACAGCGATGCCGGACCCCTGGCGAGAAGTTTCTCTCTCGGCCGGTCATCTTCAGGCCAGTCCTTGATCGCCATTTCACCTCCCAGTGCGGCTGCCGTTCGCGGGATCCTCGCCGCCAGTCCAGAATCGCTGCACGGCACAGGATGGCCACGGCGGGCTCTTTCTGCCTTCAGGCCGGGAGTCTACACTGCCGGCTGGCGACATCCTGTAAGCTTGAATACATGGCCGAATTGAGCAATCGACGCATCCTCCTCGGCGTGACGGGCGGCATCGCCGCCTACAAGGCGGCAGAACTCGCACGGCTGCTGATCAAGGAAGGCGCGGACCTGCAAGTCGTCATGACCGAAGCCGCGTGCCGGTTCGTGACGCCGCTCACGATGCAAGCCCTGTCCGGAAAGCCGGTGCCGACCGGCATGTGGGACGCGGCCGGCAACGGCATGCCGCATATCGAATTGTCGCGTGATCGCGATCTGATCGTGGTCGCGCCCGCCACTGCCGATTTCATGGCGAAACTGGCGCATGGCGGCGCCGACGACCTGCTCTGTGCGTTGTGTCTGGCACGCGAATGCCCGCTGATGATCGCCCCGGCGATGAACCGGCAGATGTGGGAGCACCCGGCGACGCAGCGCAATGCGGCGCAGCTGCGCCAGGACGGGGTAATCGTAGTCGGCCCCGCAGCCGGCGATCAGGCCTGTGGCGAAGTGGGCATGGGACGGATGTCCGAAGCCCAGGAAATCCTGGAGGCAATCGTTTCGTGGTTTCAACCCAAGCTGCTTTCGGGCACGCGCGTAATCGTCACGGCCGGACCGACCTTCGAGGCCATCGATCCGGTGCGCGGGATAACCAATCTCAGCTCGGGCCGCATGGGTTATGCAGTAGCCCGCGCCGCACTCGAAGCGGGCGCCCAAGTGACGCTGATCACGGGCAGAACGCAGTTGACTCCCCCCGTGGGGGCGCAGGTCGTGCCGGTAGTCAGTGCGCGGGAAATGCTGGAAGCGGTGATGAAACGGATCGAAGGCTGCGACATCTTCATCGCGGTCGCCGCGGTCGCCGACTACCACGTCGTGAACCGCCAGGAACACAAGATCAAGAAGGGAAACCGGCCGCCGACGATCGAGCTGGCTCCCAATCCTGACATCCTGGAGGCGGTCGCCAGCCGCCAGGATGCCCCCTTCTGCGTCGGATTCGCGGCCGAGAGTCGCGATCTGGAAGCCAACGCGGAGGCAAAACGTCGCAAGAAGAAGTTGCCCCTGCTCGCTGCCAACGTCGCTCAGAGCGCCCTTGGCGCCGAGGACAACGAGCTGGTGCTGCTGGACGACGCCGGCGCACACCGGCTCCCGCGCAGCTCCAAGCTCGAACAGGCGCGGGGGCTAATCCGGCACATCGCCAAGCTGTACAAGCCCGCGCGCGCGGCCTTGCCCGCGCACTGAGGTCGGGCGCCATCCCATGAGACAAATCGACATTCGTATCCTGGACATGCGCCTCAAGGACCACATGCCGGATTACGCCACCCCCGGCTCGGCAGGGCTCGACCTGCGCGCCTGCATCGAGCGGCCGCTCGATCTGCAGCCGGGGCAGACCGAACTGGTTCCCAGCGGCTTGGCGATTCATCTGGCCGATCCCGGATTGGCCGCGATCGTGCTGCCCCGGTCGGGTCTCGGACACAGGCACGGCATCGTGCTGGGCAACCTGGTGGGCCTGATCGATTCGGATTATCAGGGCCAGGTGTTCGTTTCGTTGTGGAACCGCGGCACGCAGACCTTCACGCTCAGGCCGATGGAGCGTATCGCGCAACTGGTGGTCGTGCCGGTCCTGAGAGTGGGCTTCAACCTCGTTGACCAGTTCGAATGCAGCAGCCGGGGATCCGGCGGGTTCGGCAGCACCGGCAATCACTGAACCCGGATCCTGTCGTGCAAAGCAAAAAGGCCGGGGCAACCCGGCCTTTTTGCGTCCCGTCTGGCTTCTCAGTTGGTCACGGGGAACACCGGCAACTGGTCGCTCTTGATCTTGTAAGGGTCTGGAATCTCGCCTTTTTCGATGCGACGCTTCTCTTCCCAGCGCAGGAAGGCGATCACGCTGATGATCTCCTCCGGCGTCATCGTCGTGCCAAAGGCGCCCATGGTGCCGCCAAGATTGCGTGGTACGCCAACCGCGATCGTCGCGTAGATCTCGGCATTGGTATTGCCGGTGAATTTGAAAGTGCCGCACGACAGACAGGGTCCCTTGCCGCCATGGCCATCGCCGCCGTGGCAGAAGGAACAGCGCTGGGCGTACTTGGCACGCCCCATTTCGACCACTTTCATGTCATGAGCAGGCACTTCCATGTCGTTCGGATTCGCTTTGTGCTGCGCCGCCGCCTGCTCGACCCAGAGTCCTCCCGAACCGATCCCGAGCGCGAGCACCGCCGCGGCTAGAGTGCCCGCCCTGCCAATCACCGTCCGCCACTGACCGCTCATTGCAACCATCCTCCGAAAACTCTCAAGATGAAAAGGGTGGATAAAACGGAACGCCGTACGATTCCACGATCTGCTTGATCCTTCCGTTGGACAGCAACTCGCTGATGCTCTCGTTGAGGAAATCGATCAGGGACTCGTCCTGTTTGCGCACCACGTACTTCAGGTTCCAGCGCTGCCCTTCGGGAGGCACGTAGCCGTCGACCATCCCGAAGCGGCCATCGGGAAACTCGCGCTTCGCGACGGCGACCGCTGTTGCCCACACCAGGGCGGCATCGACCTCGCCCTCGGCCATCGCCTTCATGATGCGCCGGTTGTCGAGATACAGCCCGCGCGGGATATTGTGGGTGAACAGGTAGTCATCGATGGGCGTGGACATCGACACGCCGACCTTGATATTGGCGTCCTTGAGTTCCTGGAGCGAGCGCTTGTCCGCCGCCCTTCCCTGGACCACGAGCACGTAACCCAGCCCGAGGTAGGGCTTGGTGAAGGTGAGCTTCCCCATCAGCTGATCGTCGTCGCCGGAATCGGAGATGCCCATGAAGACGTCGCAGCGCCCTCGCATGATGGAGTTGCGAAAAGCGCGCGAAGTTCCCCCGCGCGTACCGGTATCGGCCCAGTACATCTCCAGTCGCATGCCGCCGCGCCTGGCGATCTCCTGCATGATTTCCACATCGAAGCCAGGCGGATTGGTGTTCTGGCTCGAATACGGGTAGTCATAGGGATCGGCGCAGGCGACCAGCTTGCCTCTGGCCTTGGATCGTTCCAGAACGTCGGCGATCTCATCGGGATCGGACGTGCCCTGCGCCCAGGTCGCCATGCTTCCAATCGTCAGCAGGCCCACACAGGCGCTCATCAACAGCTTCTTCAAGGCTCTCTCCTCATTCCAGGTCCCCTTCCACTCTTCTCCCTTGGTTTCAGAAACGCACAGCTCGAGGCGGTGTTTACCGCCTCTGCGCCGGCGCGTTGCGCTACCGCGCAAAAAACAAGGGAGGGCTGCTAGCCCCCCCTCGGGTCTCAACCGCCAATACCTCTACCTCCAGCGTTGGCGGATGTCTTGCGGCGGACGGAGTCAGTCCACCGTAAAGACCATCAGGGCACCGCCCTTCTGGTTCTTCTTGTACCACTCGGAGAAGTACAGCGGCCAGATACCGCCGCCGCCAGCACCGTAGACGATCGCGACGTACTGCTTGCCGTTCGCGGCAGTATAGGTCGTCGGGTTGCCGTGCACGCCCGAACCGACCTGGAACGACCACAGCAGTTCGCCGGTCTCGTCGTTGACGGCATTGAACATGCCTTCCGGATCACCGTAGAACGCCAGGCCGCCACCGGTCGCCAGCAGCCCGCTGGTCGCCGGCCAGCTCTGGGACTTGGACCACACCAGCTTGCCGGTGGCCGCGTCAAAGCTCTTGATCAGGCCCGCTCCGGCATTGAAGGTGATGACCTTCGCGCCCAGGTACCACTCACCGCGCTTCCACTCCATCTTCTTGGCCTGCAGGTCCATGGCGAAGTCATAGATCGGCACGTAGACCATCTTGGTGCGATGGCTGTATGCGGCCGGGTGCCATTCCTTGCCGCCGTCCAAGGACGGAGCGATGTCCGTGGTCACCTTGTCGTAGACCACGTCCTTCTCCGGCCAGTTGTAGATCGGCTTGCAGTTGTTGGCCGGGGTGATCGGCTTGGTCCAGTTCACCCGCTGCATGGCCGTGACCCAGATGCACTTGTGCTCGTTTCCGGCCTTGGTCCTGACCGTGCTGGCGCGGTCGATGCCGTAGACGTGGCCGTTGCGCGAAGCGTGGATCCACATCTTCTTGCCGCCAAGATCGACGAGGATGTTCTCGTTCACGCCGTCATAGTCATACGGATCGTTCGGCGTGTAGTTGAAGTAGCTCTTGATCTTGCCGGTATCGGCGTCGAGCACGATCGTGCTGTTGGTGAACAGGTTGTCGCCCAGACGCACGTGACGGTCGAAGTCCGGGCCCGGGTTGCCGATCGGCCAGAACAGCGAGTTCGTCTCCTTGTCGTAGGATCCGGTGATCCAGGCCGAGCCACCACCGTACTTCCACGACTCGCCAGCCCAGGTGTCGTTACCCGGCTCGCCCGGACCCGGAATCGAGTAGGTCTTCCACACCGGAGCGCCGGTGTCGGCGTCGATCGCCGCCACCCAGCCGCGCACCCCGTACTCGGCGCCCGCGGTGCCGAACACGATCTTGTTGCGGACTGCCAGAGGCATGATGGTGAAGGTCTCGGCGTAGGTGTAGTCACCCATCTTCTTGTCCCAGACCACCTTGCCGGTCGCGTTGTCCAGCGCGACGATGTGCGCGTCAAGCGTGGCGAGGTAGACCTTGTTCTTGTACACGGCCACGCCGCGGTTCACGACGTCGCAGCACAGCTTCGGGAACACGTCGCCCGGCAGCTCGCGCTCGTACTTCCAGTTCACCTTGCCCGTGATCGCATCGACCGACAGCACCTTGTTGAACGACGTAGTGACGTAGATCGTACCGTTGACCGCCACGGCCTGGCTGTCCTGTCCCTCGAGCACGCCGAACGACAGGTTCCAGGCGGGCTTGAGCCGCTTGACGTTGTCCCGGTTGATCTGGGACAGCGGGCTGTAGCGCGTCATCTGGTAGTCCTTACCGTAATGCAGCCAGTTCTGCGCGTCCTTGTCGGCGTTCAGAAGCATGTCATCCGTCACGTAGTTTGGATACAGCGTGGAGCTCAGCGTATCCACACCCTGCGCGGAGACGAGTCCGGAAGCGCCGATCGCCGCGACAGCGGCGACGGACACCGCAGCACGTTTGATGTGCAACGATTGCTTCACCATTAGAGACACCTCCCGAAGAATTGCGCGGCACCTGTGTCGCGATACCGCACTTTAAGGTTTTTGATTTACTGCTTGGCGCGTAAAGCAAGAAAACAGCTTGGAATGAAATCAAGCTGGAGAAGCTTTACTGCGAAGGAGAAGTTAGTGGAACCCCCTGGGGTTGTCAACTGAAACCTGCCGGAAGCCCGCGACAACATTGGATTTCGCGAATGATGCGTTGCATCAATCGAGCGTCCACAAGGGCTCTACAAGACAGTCCGCAGCGACCCACTTGCGGGCACCTCGATACCTGTGAATTCCGAACCGTGTTACCGTTGCAAATGTTCGGCAGCCCCCCGTCCGAGCTTCCCGATGAAACCACTCGCTGCCACTGCCGCGTTGCTGCTTGCCATCGGCTTGTGTTGCCCCGCTCCGGCAGGGCGCGCCGATCCGCTGCTCACCTACCCGCTCAAGATTGCCGGCCACAGCTTGCGGGCCGAGGTGGCCCATACCGAGCCAGCGCGGCTGCGCGGGCTGATGTACCGCAAGCACCTGCCCGAGAATCAAGGCATGGTCTTCATCTACCCGGAGGCCGGCCGGCAGGCGATGTGGATGAAGAACACCTTCATCCCCCTTTCGGTGGCGTTTATCGACGCTGAAGGGCGCATCCTGAATATCGAAGAGATGAGCCCGCACTCGGAGCACGCGCACGCCTCCGCCGGCAGAGCGGCCTATGCGCTGGAAATGAATCGCGGCTGGTTCGCGAAACGCGGCATCAGACCCGGCGACCGCGTCGAGGGACTGGAACGGTTGCCCAAGGCCCGATAGGAACGCGGGGCAGCGCCCCGCGCTCTTTCCAAGCCTCGGACCTATCCGAAAAAGATGGCGCTATGGCCTCCGGCGCCCATGAAGAACAGCATCGGGATCGACAACATGGTGTTGGTGCGGGACGCCAGGAAAGCCACGCGACGCGCCTTGTTCTTCTCCTCGTCGCTCGCCTGCACCAGGCCAAGGATCTTCTTCTGGTTCGGCCAGATCAGGACCCAGACGTTGAACAGCATGATGGTGCCGAGCCAGGCGCCCATGCCAATCGCGGCGTGGCTGGGGCGCAGAAGGAACGCGTCGTCGAAATTCGCACCGAGCAGCGCCGCCCCGGCGAGCCAGGTCACTACGGCGGCCCAGCGGAAGAACAGCAGCGCGCGCGGAGCCACATGCTTGCTGATACCCGCAGCGGTGCCGTCGGCCTGTGCGGCCTTGAGCGCCGCCACCTGAACGAAGTTGAAGTAGTACAGCAGTCCGATCCACATGACGCCCGCGAGCAAGTGGATCCAGCGCGAGATGGCAGGTATGAAATCCATGGCTTCAGGCTCCGATCAGCGCCTTCACGACGTAATAAAGGATGACGGTGAGAATGACCCCGCTGATCACCGTCCCCCACAGAGAATCGAGTGGATTTTGCATGGCGACTCCCCCTTTCGTGGGCGGTTGGAAACGGCGGTAGTGTAGAGAACGCCTCCGGGCGCGGCAATAGTCGCGCGGCATACGCCGACCCCGGATTGCACGCGACCTCAATCGCGGCACGGCTCGAGGACATCGCCGCGGACCAAGGTCCCGGGCGTGTCGAGCCGCCCACTAACTAAACCGGCAGCCCGCGTGCATTCGACATCCCGAAAGAAGTGCGCACGCCCGCCTCCACAGCGGCGATCGCCTTGGCCTGATTGAACTCCTCGGCATACCCGGACAGGTAGAGGCAGCAGGCGAACTGGTTGACCAGCGGCTGCGGCACGGGAACCCGACCACTGATCGCCTGGCGTATCCACCGCGCCGTGGTCGCGGCATCGCAAACCTCTACAAGGTTCGCCATCCTCCGCGCGGGCATCGTTTCCTCCTCGAACAGCCTGCGGGTCATCGCATCGCGCACGTGGAGCATGCGAGGACGACGCCTCGGATCGGCGAATGGCTCGCCTTCGGGTCCGCGCAGGAGCAAAGCCTGGGCGCCCGTCGATGCGAGCACCATTTCGAACCGGGCCAGCTCGCACTCGCTTTGAGCGCCGACGACCCTGATGCACTCACCGTGGAAAGGATCGATCAGCTTGACCAGCGTGTGCGCGACATTGGGGACGCCCAGTCGATAGCGCAGGGCGAGCAGCGACGCGAGCGCCGGACACAGCACCGCGGCGGGAACGAAGGCCAACCGACTCTCCTCGAGCGCCCGCTGGGCGTGCGCCAGACTCGTGCAAGGCAGGATGCCGAGTTCACGCAAAACGTAGGCGCAGGCCACGCCGGCGGCAACTTCCAGGCTGCCGTGAATCAGCACCGGTACCCCGAGCCGCTGCAGCATGAGGGCGAGCAGCGGCAACAGGTTGGGCTGGGTTTTCGCTCCGCCGTAGGTGCCGAATACGAGCGGTCTGGGCGACGGCCACGGCGATCGCAACGCGTGGACCCGGCTCCTCGCGGCACGGTCGAATCCTGCCATTTCCGAAACCGACTCGCGTCTGACGGCGAACGCCGTGAGCACGGCGCCGATTTCGAGCTCGGACGCGCCACCGTCGAGGATCGCCGCGAAGAGATCATGCGCATCCTCAGCGTCGAGCGCGCGATGATCCTCCGAAGCGGCGATCAGCTTGATATAGCGCGAGAGGCTCATGTCACCGGCAAACCGGAAGTCGAAGAGCGTGGAGCCCGACAGTTGCGTAGCGCCGGTTCAGCAACGCGTGTGCCAAGAACTTTGCGCGGCGAATCGCTGCCCCGCGCGGGGTACGCAACGCGTACGCCGCGCCATGGTGCACCGTGCGTCGCGTTTGCCTTGAAGTGGTGCGTCGGCTACGCTGCTTTCTGCAAGGAGGCGACGCTGGATGGCCCGTCCTTCAGGTCGCAGCACCTAGTCACGGCGCCCGGCTTTCGCCGAGCCGGCCGATTGCAACTCTGGGAGGAAGTCATGGCCGACACAATCAAGTATCTGCTGCCCGAAGAGCAGATCCCGAAACACTGGTACAACCTGATGGCGGACCTGCCTTCGCCGCCGCCACCACCGCTGCACCCGGCGACTCTGAAGCCGATCGGTCCCGACGACCTGGCTCCGCTGTTCCCGATGTCGTTGATCCAGCAGGAAGTGGCCAGGGAACGCGAGATCCCGATTCCCGAGCCGGTGCGCGAAATCTACAAGCAGTGGCGCCCCAGCCCACTGTATCGCGCTCGCCGCCTGGAGAAGATGCTCGATACGCCAGCCAGGATCTACTACAAGTACGAGGGCGTGAGCCCAGCGGGCAGCCACAAGCCCAATACCGCGGTGGCGCAGGCGTTCTTCAACCGGGAAGCCGGTGTCAGAAAGATCACGACCGAGACCGGCGCCGGACAGTGGGGATCGTCGCTCGCCTTTGCCGGGGCACTGTTCGGCATCGAGATCCAGGTGTTCATGGTCAAGGTCTCCTATCAGCAAAAGCCGTATCGACGCGCGCTGATGGAGACTTACGGAGCGCGCTGCATCGCCAGTCCGTCCAGTGAGACCAACGTCGGCCGCGCGATTCTCGCCAAGACGCCCGACAACACCGGTTCGCTCGGCATCGCGATCTCCGAGGCAGTGGAAGTCGCCGCCACGCGGGAAGACACCAAGTATGCGTTGGGAAGCGTGCTCAACCACGTGCTGATGCACCAAACCGTCGTCGGGCAGGAAGCGATGAAACAGATGGAAATGGCCGGCGACTACCCGGACATCCTCATCGGCTGCACCGGTGGAGGCTCGAACTTCGCGGGGATCGTGTTCCCGTTTCTCGGCGCGCAGCTGCGCGGGGGCCGCAAAGTCCGCATCATCGCCATCGAGCCGGCGGCCTGCCCCAGCCTGACCAAAGGCAAATATGCCTACGATTTCGGAGACACCGGCCACCTCACGCCGCTGGTGAAGATGCACACGCTGGGATCGACTTTCATTCCCCCGGCGGTACACGCTGGCGGCTTGCGCTACCACGGGATGGCCCCCCTGGTGTCGCACATCAAACAGCTCGGTTTGATCGAAGCACGCGCCTACAAGCAGACCGAAGTGTTCGAGGCCGGCGTGCTGTTCGCGCGCGCGGAAGGCATCGTCCCTGCGCCCGAGGCGAATCATGCAATCAAGGGGGCGATCGACGAAGCGATCCAGTGCAAGCAGGAGGGCAAGGGTCGCACGATCCTGTTCAACTTGTGCGGCCATGGGCACTTCGACATGCAGGCCTACATGGACTACTTCTCCGGCAAGCTCGGCGACCAGCACTACGACGAGCGGGAAGTCGCGCTGGCGCTGGCGGGGCTGCCCGCGGTGCCCGCCTAGACAGCGTTTCGCGCGACCGCAGCGGCCGCCGAGCGCGGCGGCCGCTGCCGTGCTGTCGAATCCACCCCACACCCCGTTAGAGCACGACGCCGTGGGCGCATTTCACGGCGCCCGCTACCTTGCAGCGTCATTTGACGCTCGAGGAGCATCCTTGACAGCCTTGGTCACAGCCAATCAAGACTCTGTTTATAAAACTCTTTTTCTCGACCGCCGAGACATTTCACACGACCGCTCAGGGCCTGGCACTGGCACAGCACTTGCCGAAAGCCCTTCAAGCGTCCGGCAGACTCCCCTGCCGTGAAAGCCATCGCGAGAGGAAATTCAAATGAACCGCCTGCATCAAGGCTTCACGTTGATCGAGCTGATGATCGTCGTGGCGATCATCGGCCTGCTGGCTGCGGTCGCCTTGCCCGCGTACCAGAACTACGCCGCGCGCGCGAAGGTCTCCGAAGTGCTCTTTGCAGCCAGCCAGTGCCGCGCCACGATCTCTGAAAACGTTCAGGTCGCGGATATTCTCCCGGCCGCCGGCCAATGGGGCTGCGAGTCGAAAGTCAGTGACCCCGTGTTCTCGCAGTACGTCACTTCGATCCAGACCAGCGCGGAAGGCGCAGTGCGTGTGGTCCTGCGCAACATCAATTCGGACCTGAACGGACAGGCGATCGTCATGCGCCCGTGGCCCGATGTCGCTCGTTCCGCGGCCGTACAGCCCGGCGACTACGTGGCGCTGTGGGACTGCGGCCCCGACCCCAGCAACTCGATCGACATCTCCACCAGCGTGCCTTCGACCTGCCGCGCCACGCCGGCGCAGATCGGCGCACTCACGGCATTCGCCGAAAGCCCGAGCTGACGCCAGCCGTCAGTCTTCCGAAGTTGCCGACAAATTGCGGCCGCCGCGACCGGGCGGCCGTTTTGTTTTCCCTTGCTGCCCGCCAAGTCCTGCATCGAATCCGCGCAAACGCCTTCGCGACTGCCCGCGCGTCGCCCGCTGCGGCGCTTGGAAGACCCGCGGCAATGCTCGGCTACCACTACGGAACATCGGCGGCCGCGCGGTTCAAGACACAAACGCGGAGAGCACGGCGGACCAGGCGCGGCCCAGGTTCAGCCGGTTGTAGCCTCCGCCGCCGAAAGCCATGATGCGGCCGCGAGCGTACTTCTCCGCCAGCGAACGCAGCCTGCGTGCGGAATGCGCATGCGCCGCGGGCGTGTATTCGAGGTTGGCCAGCGGATCGCCCTTCAGGCCGTCGGCACCGCACTGAAACAGGATGAACTCCGGGCGGAATCTCTCGAGATGCGCTTCGACTTTCTCCCACGCCTGCAGGAATTCCTGATCACCGGAATAGGGATCGAGCGGAAGGTTGAGCTTGGTCCCCTGCGCCCTGCCTCTGCCGGTTTCGTGTGCGTGCCCGGCCCCCGGATACAGCGTACGGCCGTCCTGATGGATGTCCGCAAATATCAGATCGGCATCTTGCTCGAAGGCGTAGTACACGCCGTCCCCGAAGTGCACGTCGATGTCCACATAGCCGATGCGCGCGACGCCGTACTGGCGTCGCAGCGTCTCGATGACCACGCCCAGATCGTTGAAGACGCAGAATCCCGCGGCATGGTCACGCCCCGCGTGGTGCAGCCCTCCGATGGGTTGCAAAGTGCGCTGGCATGCTCCCGACATGACGGCCTGCACGCCTTCCAGCGCCGCGCCCACCACGTAGGCCGAGATTTCGTACATTCCCGGGAACACTGGCGTGTCGCCCTGGTCAAGGAGGTCCAGCCCCTTGCTCTCGGCATTGGCTACGAGGTCGACGTAATCCCGGGTATGGAACCGCTCGATCTCCTCGCGGCCGGCGACGCGCCCGCCGCGCACATGGACCTTTTCCAGGAGTCCCTGTAATCGGGCCTCGCGCAGAAAGGCGCCTTGGCGGTCGATTCCCAGCGGATGGCCCTCCGGGAATCCGTACCTGCCCAGCGCCTCGTCGACATAGAGGCAAGGACTCATCGCCCGGCGCGCCCCCTGCACAGGCACGGCCAGCCACAGCGCGGCTGCGCCAGCACATCGCAGAGCCGACCGGCGTGACGCCTCGACATCGGTTTCAAATCTGCGCACCGCAGTTCCAGCACAGCTGGAAGGTCGACGGACTCGATTCTCCGCACGCGCCACAGACCACTTGCCTGCGGGTGTCGGCATGCTCCAGGGAGCGGATCACCTTCCGCGCACGTTCGGCATCGCGTTCTTCGACCACCCATACCTCCGGCCAGGCGTGCATGAACGGAATCTCCCCCAGCCCGCCCTGCGCGTTCTCGTTGAACACCCGTGCCTCGATGCCTTCCTGGGCGAGCAGTGCAGCGATCAGGTGGGCGTCAGGCAGCGTGGGCGCCGAATAGACTTTGACCATCCGGGTAGCTTACTTCAGACGGGGATGATACGAACGCGGCGTAGCGGCTCCGTGATGACTTCAAACCGCAGTTCATGCGGCCCGAAGACCAGTCGCCGCCTCCTCCGCGGTGAACGCCGGGGACACCGCTCAGAAAAGGTCCAACTGGCCGTCCAGCCGCGGTGGCTTGAACTGCGAGCAATCCAGTAGCCGCCGGCTGCGATTGAGCCCCAAGCGCTTGCAAGCTTTCTGAAAGCGCAGGCGCAACAACTCGGCAAACTCGCCGCTTCCGCGCATGCGCGAGCCGAATTCCGGATCGTTTTCTCGTCCGTTGCGCATTGCCCGCACCCGGCTCATGACGTGCGCCGCCTTGAGCGGGAAATGCCGCTTCAGCCAGTCCTTGAAGAGATCTCTTACCTCGAAGGGCAACCTCAGCAGGATGTAGCCGGCTTGAGTCGCGCCGGCATCTTGAGCCGCTTGCAGAATACGTTCCAGCTCGGAGTCGGTGAGAAAAGGGATCACCGGCGCCACCATCACGCCGACCGGCACTGCGGCCCGGCTCAGGTTACGGATCGCCTCGATCCGGCGCGCGGGCGCCGACGCACGGGGCTCCATTCTTCGGGCAATCTCGTGATCGAGGGTCGTGACCGACACGAAAACCGCGGCGAGGCCCTTTCGCGCCATTGGCGCGAGCAAGTCCAGATCGCGCTCGACCAGGGCGTTCTTGGTCACGATACTGACCGGCTGGTTGCATTCGTTCGCCACTTGCAGAATCGCGCGCGTGATGTTCCAGTCGCGCTCCGCCGGCTGGTAGGGATCGGTGTTGGCGCCGATCGATATGGTCTCGCAACGATAGCCGGGACGCGCGAGCTCCACCCGCAGCAGCTCCGCGGCATTGACCTTTGCGAAAATCCGCGTTTCAAAGTCCAGCCCCGGCGAAAGATTCAGATAGGCGTGCGTCGGCCGGGCATAGCAATAGATGCAGCCGTGCTCGCAGCCCCGATAGGGGTTGATCGAGTAAGTGAAAGGAATGTCGGGCGAGTCATTTCTGGAGAGGATGCTGCTCGCCCGTTCCGCGGTGACGATGGTTCTGGGCCGTCCCCGCTGTTCCGTGTCCGGGACGCCCCACCCGTCGTCGACCGCCTCGCGCACCCCGCGCTCGAAGCGGCCCTCGGGGTTCAGAGCGGCGCCTCTGCCCTTGTGCAGGTCGCCGTAGTCGCCTGTGACGGTCTTGAGCGGCATACTGGGTATTTAACCAGTAAGCCGCAGGAAAGAAAAGCGCCGGCGCGAGCGTGCCCAATCCCTGCTGCCAGGCGAGCCATGGATGCGCTCCCGGCAAAGTGCCTCGTGTGGCGCTTCGAACGTTGCGCCTACTCCAGGTCCATCATGCGCAGCGCGGCCTTGAACAACTCGGATTGCGGGTCCGCCAGTCGGTCCAGGATGCTGAAATGATGGTCGCTCGGGCAGGGGATGTCCGCGCCGATCACTTTGCGCCACGACTGCGCGATGATGCGATGCTGGTCCTTGAACCCACCGATCTCCTGCCCTCCGACCGAGATGTAGAGAGGAGCATTGGTCGGCGGCGTCATCAACGCAGGACTCAGCTTCACGGCGGACTCTTCCGTCAATCTCAGATCGACGTTGAGGAACGGCACCTTCGTGAGCGGGCGCAGATCGTAGAGCCCGCTGACCGACAGCCCACCCTGAAACACCTTCTGCGGCAGACCCGGCGCTGCCAGTTTCCACAGGCAGGCGAGCGCCATCGCCGTCAGGTGTCCGCCGGCCGAATGCCCGGCGACGAACATGCGCTTGCGCGGCGCCTCGAAGTCGGCCGCGTTCTTGTACAAGAAGCTGCCCGCTGCGATCGTCTGCTTGACGATGTGCTCTATCGTCACGTTGGGACACAACGAGTAGTTGATCGCCGCGACCGTCACGCCCGCATTGACAAAGGGCACCGCGACGAAGGAATGGTCCTTCTTGTCCAGCGAGCGCCAGTAGCCGCCGTGAATGAACATCAGGATCGCCCTGGACTCGCCCTTCGGCAGAAAGACATCCATCGTCTCCATGATGTCGTCGCCGTACGGAACGTCGATTTCGCAGTTCAGCAAGCGGCGCGCCTCGGCGGATTTCTCGGCCCAGCGATCGAAGTAGCTCTGGAAGTCGGGGACCGCGGCGCGGTTGTTGTAGAGCGATTCCAGATAGGCGGTGTCGTTGTCCATGTTCCGGTTTCCGGCCTTGTTATGCAGACGGGATGCCACCGAAGGTCCAATCATGCAACATTCGCGGGGTGCGGCGAAAGCCCTTTGCGCGCTTCGCTCGCCCGATTTCTGGTAGCCTTCGCAACTTCCGCAAAACAAAAGAGTTTTCGGATCTTTCCGGCCATGGCCGCGTTGCGTCGGCGCTGCGCCTGCGTCGTGGACAAGCCGGCCGAGCGCGGCCCTGGGCCACCGACTGCTTCATCTCAACTTCTTCTGCGGGAGCAACACCATGCGCTTCCTCTCCTCATTCACTCGACACGGCGTCGGGCTTCTGGCGCTGATTCTTGCGGCATTGCCGGCCTGTGTTCTGGCTCAGCCAGGGGAGTCCCGTGCCGCACGCTGGTACATCGGGGGCGGGCTCGGCGGCTTCTCCGAGGAAGACAACGCCCAGATCAGCGGCCAGGACGCCGAATACGCCAGCTTCTTTTCCGGGGGCTATCGGGTCGCTCCCAACGTGGCCGTCGAAGCGACGGCCATGCACTGGGCACAGGATTTCGCCACGCCGTCCTCGATTTCGGGTTCACTGCCGGGAGCGCAGGCGCGCACGGATCTGCAGACCTTCGGCGTGGGCGGGCTCGTCAAGTTCATCCTGCCGCTCGACAGCGTGGACGTGTTCGCCGGCGCCGGGGTGGGTCTCTACACCACGAATCTGAGAGTGGAGGGCGGTACGGCGGAAATCGACGAGAACGACACCGATCTGGGCCTGCAGGCCGTAGTGGGTGCAGACGTGTTCGTCACGCGGCGCATCTCGGTTGGCCTGGAGTACCGCTGGCTCAAGCTCGATGCCAACTTCGAGCCGCTCATCGCGAACGATCTGGATGTCGGCGGTCAGTTCTTCTTCGGCACGGTGCGCGGCTACTTCTGAGCCGAGATCCGCCTTTCCTCGGTTGCCGATAGCCGGCCCATCCACTGTCTACCAGGAGCTTGCCGAAACGATGTTCAAGAAATTCAAGATCGATGGTCGCAATTTCGACGGTCCGGTCCTGGTGACCGGCGCAGGCGGATGCATCGGCAGCTGGACGCTCGCGCTGCTCACCGACGCCGGCGTGCCCGTGATTGCCTTCGATCTCACCGACGACAAGCACCGGCCCAGGCTGCTGATGGCGGAATCCGAGCTCGCGCTGGTGCAGTGGCGGACCGGCGACATCAGCGATCCGGCCGCGGTGATGAACGCCGTCGAGGCGAGCGGCGCAACCGCGATCATCCATCTCGCCGCGCTGCAGGTTCCGTTCTGCAAGGCCGACCCGGTCGCCGGGGCTCGCGTCAACGTCGTCGGAACGGTCAATGTCTTCGAGGCGGCCCGCAAGCGCTCGATCAGGCGCCTCGCCTACGCCAGCTCGATCGCCGCCCACGGCGTGTTCGACACGCACACGATGCCCACGCTCTATGGGGCCTACAAGCACTGCAACGAGCAGACGGCGCGCGTCTACATGCAGGATTGGCGGGTGCCCAGCGTGGGGCTGCGCCCGGGCGTGGTGTACGGCGTCGGGCGCGATCAGGGCATGTCATCCAAGACCACGGTCGCGATCCTGGCGGCTGCCGCCCGAAAAGCCTATGCCATTCCTTTTACCGGTCCGGTGTCGTGGCTGCACGCCGGCGAGGTCGCCAGTGCCTTCATCAAGGCCGTCTCCAGACCGCGAAGCGAAGCCGTCGTGTTCGACATCAATGGAGTGGCCTCGACTGTGGAGAAATCGTTGGAGATCCTCAAGCGGGTGGCGCCCGACAACCAGGTCACCGCGACCGGCGGCCCGCTGCCTTTTCCGATGAACCTTTCGGATACCCCGCTGCGCAACTATCTCGGCGACTACGGTCAGATACCGCTGGAAGAGGGTATCGCCGAAACTTACAAGATGTTCTGCGCGCTGCTGGAAAAAGGCCTGCTGAACGCAGCGGACGTCGCGTAAGCCTATTGTTTTGGTCTGCGTTCGCCGACGATCGGACGTCGCATCGGCCTGGCCTGCGGAAGGAACGGCGCTGCCGAGCGCGCGGTCAGTCGCGCGGCTGCTTGCGCCGTTCCGCGACCGGATGCGCTTGGAGATAGTTCCTGCACACCAGTTTGAGGGCGAGCGCGCGCGTGCGATCCCCCTTCGCCTCGGCTTCCCGGATGTCGTCGACGATGATCGCCCGCAGGCGCATTTCCCCGTCCGGGGACTGAATTAGATAGTTGCCCATCTCCGCCGCAGCGATCTCCGGAATGTGCTCGTGCTGCGCGATCGCCAGAATCTCCGCTTCACTCAGTTCCGACAGCGCAATGCAGTCCTCGATCGACAGCATGGTCCGCTCCTTGAATCTGCCTGTTTCGCGATACGATACAGCGCACGATACGGACGGAATTGACCTGGATTAAGCAACGATGCGGCTGCGTCTGCTGGGCCTTCTTCTGATCTGCCTGCCCGGCGTGCCTTTGCACGCCGCGCCCGAGATCGGCACTCCCGCCCCGGCGCTGCGAGGCACCCTGTTCTCCGGCGAGGAATTCGACCTTGCAAGAATGCGTGGGCAGGTCGTGCTCGTCAATTTCTTTTCCAGTTATTGCAAGCACTGCGCCTACGAGATCGGCAACGTGGAGACCTTTCTCGAGCAGAATCGCGACCGGGGTTTCGTCGTCCTCGTCATCGGCGTGGACCGGCCGGAGGACCGCGGGCGGGTGGAAAGGATGGTCGGGCTCTACAATCTCAAAGGCATCATGGTGCAGGACCTCGCCGAGAACGGCTTCGGCACCGGCTATCGGACGCCGACCGCCTTCGTGGTCGACCGCAAGGGTGTCCTGCGCTCCATGCAATGGGGCGGAAAGACCCCGCTCTATTTCCGGGAAACGGTGCTTCCCCTGCTCGCGGAGCCGCACTAGCGACCGCGGCGGATGGCCCGCGTACCGGTCCGTTACCAAATACTTGGCCGGTTGACCGGGGGCTGGTCAAGCGGCCCGCCGGGGCGTCACGCCGAACACGCGCTTGAAGTGCCGGGTGAGGTGGCTCTGATCGGCAAACCCCACGGCCGCGGCGATCTCCGCCAGAGAACCGCGTCCGCCTCCCGCTGTCAACAGCGAGCGCGCGCCGTGAACCCGGGCCCGGATCAGATACTGGTAAGGAGCGAGCCCGGTCGCGCGTTTGAACAACCGGGTAAGGTGATACGGGCTGACCCGCGCCGCAGCGGCTATGTCCTTGAGGCCGATACCCTGCGCGTAGTTCGCCTGGATGAACGCCAGCGCCCGGCTCACCGCCCGCGGCACGGCAGCCGCCTCCGGATGCCGATCGGGCTCGGTCGTGCGCGACGAGTAGGCTCTCAGCAGATGGACCGCGAGGATGCCTGCCAGCGACTCGGCGTAGACCCGGCTGCCGGCATCGCCCCTGAGCGCTTCGCGCGCAAGCGCCCCCGCGATCGTCAAGACGGCGGCGTCCTGTTCCCTTTCGGCGAATTGGAGTTCGAATTCATCCGGACCGAGCCCGAGATCGCGCCGCGCCACGGCTTCCAAGAACGCGGGGGCGAGCGCGAGCACTGAAAAGTGAATGGGTGTGCTCCACGACCAGCGCACCGCATGGCCCCTGGGCAGCACAGTGATGAATCCGGGTGCAAGCGCATGGCGCACCCGCTCGCCATTGGCTTCGCGCCATAGCGTTCCTTCCCCCAGGCTGACGAACACGAGGTGCTCGGACGGGCCATTGGGGAGCTGGCGGGACGATGGGCCCGATTCGTATCGCTCGAAATTGAGCACCCGCCAGCCCAGTGGACGGCTGCTGAGTCGCGGCTCCGGGACCCGTGCGCTTGCGGGCGCGGAGGCACCGCCCGCCCCGCCAGAAATCAGGCGCACGCCCGCTCTCCGGCGCGATCAGGATCGACTTCGCCGCTCGACGCCCTGCCGGCGCCACGCTGCTTGTGCGGCGAGGCATACGCCAGCGTGTCACTTTCCCAGGCGATGTCGTCTGGCAGCCGGCTGCCGATCAGGGTCGCTGCCGTGAATCCTGCGGCCAGCAACAGGCTTTTCATGAGCTTGCCTTTCATCGTTTTCCCGCTCCTGTTTGCGCCGTGTGCTGCCGCGCACGGCAAAAATGATCACTGCGCTTCCGACCACGATTGTCCCCTGCGCTGCCTACGCCGCCGGGGCCAACTGCCCCTCCGGCCGCGGCCTGCGCTGGAGCTGTTCACTGCGCAGCCGCGCGCGTTCCGCTTCCTCGATCTGGCCCAGCAGGTCCAGGGTCCGGGTCATCGTCTGCCAGTTGTACACGCTGTCGGGCTTGAGCGCCGTGCGCTCGGCAAGCAGTGCGCGCGCCAATGACAGGCGACGTCCGCGAATGGCCGCCTCAACCAGGGTCAGATGGATCAGATCGCGCTGCGCGTGGCTGCCGCCGAAGCGATGTGCGGTCACGCGCAACGGCTGGAGCAGCTCCACGACCGTTGCGTAGTCCTCGTTGCCGAACGCTTCCAGCGCGCGGCACAGCGGCAGCCCCACTTCCCAGGTCATGCGAGCGTTGGTGCCGCCTCCGGTCACGCGGCGCTCCAGGACGCGCAGCAGGGCGCGCGCCGAAGCCCGGCGTCCCGCGCCCGCAAAAGCCATCATGGCGTGTGCGTCGTTGAACGCGTAGTACCCCTCGTCGATGCGCGTTTCCCAGACGTCGGCGAGCCTCTGCCAGCGCGTACCCGGGTCGGCACCGCGCAGATGCAGCCTCCACAACAACGCGGAGGCATCGATCAGCTCCAGCACCACGTTCGAATCACGGCGGTGGATCGCACAGTCGTAGAGCTCGAGCACGCGGGCGATCTCGCCGCGATCGAGGTGAAACAGCGCCAGATGCCACCAGTTATGGAAGGCGAATGCGTTGTCCGGCGCCCAGTCCTTCGCCCGCGAACCGAGCCACTCGATACCCTCCTCGACCCGCCCCTGCATTTCCATCACGTGCGCACCCGCATGCACGGCCCAGGGGTCGCGCGGGTTCAGGTCGAGGGCACGGCGCGCGGTGCGCTCCGCTTGCGCGTAAGAACCTGTCTCCTCCAGGCCAAAGGCATACATGCCGAGCACGTAGCCGAAGCCCGGGATGCCTTCGCCCCAACGCGGCAGCACCTGCGCCACGCGATCGCGCAGCATCGCGCTCTGCCCGAGATAGAAGTCGCCCAGGTGTGCGACCTGCAGCGCCAGCGTGTCGCGCGGATAGTCGAGCAGGATCTGCCCGTAGCGCTGAACCGAGCGCTCGAAACGGCCTTCGAGCCAGTCGCGCGCCGCAGCCAGGTGCGCGCGCTCGCGCTCGTTGGCTTGGTGCGCCAGTTTCTCTCCGGCTTGCACGCTTTCGCACAGCGCGGGCTGCGCGGATTTCTCGGTGGTCGTCACGAGCAGCGCCGCGCGCACGCAATGCCCCATCACGAATTCGGGGTCCTCGGCCAGCGCCTTGTCGACCACGGCGAGCGGATCGCCGTAGTAGCCGTGGAACAGCTCGACCGCCAGCTCGTAGCGCTGGAGCGAGAGGCGATGGTCGGTCGATACCGGCATGCCCCGCGAATCCTTCAGTCCCATCTCCGTCTCCGTGGTATTCCCGTCCGGCGGCAGCCGGCGATGAGGGCATCTTCCGGGGACAGCGTGACGGGCCCGTGACGCGCAACGTGAAAATCGCGTGAAAGCGCGCGTGCGAATCAGCGGCGCAGCAGTCGAATCAGAGCCCGGCGGGAGTTGTCCGGGCCGTAACGCACCTCGATTCCGGTAGGTTGGAATCCCAGCTTGGCATAGAGCAGCAGGCCGGCGGTGTTGTCGCTGGGACAGTCCGTTTCGATTTCGGCCGCCTGATAGCGCTCCCGCGCGAGGCGCAACATCGCCTCGATCAGGTAGCGGCCGACTCCCCGGCCCCGGAACTCCGAGGCGACGATCACGTTGCCCAGGGCGCAGCGGCCTTCACGCTCGACCCGCGTGAAGTTGGCGAAACCGGCGATGCGCCTGTCCATGAGCACTACGGTGGGATCATGGCTTTGCGCCATGGCGTGCCGAACCTGCTCGGGGGTCAGCGGGAAGCGGGCGCGCGGATGAAAGTAATAGAGTTCCTGCGCGGAACCGACCAGGCGGCAGATGCCCGGCAGATCGGCTTCCTCGGCGGGACGATGGCTCAACATAAATCGCTCTCCCTTGGTTGTCCTGGCGGCTTGTCGCTCGTTGGCGGCGCAGCAGGTGGCCGACCCGCCGAACGGTGAAATACAATTTGACGACATATGCCGGCGGCGGACGAAGTGCAAGCCACTTACCATCCTGAACCGCGGGCGTGAAGAAACCGGCGATCCGCGCGTGAAAATCGCGTGAAAGGGTCCGGTCCCATCCGGGAAACGAGCATTCGGTGACATCCCTGCGCCTGAGCGTGCTGGGCGGCTTCGAGCTTCACTCGCACGCCGGCACGCCGATACAGCTGCCGCCCAAGAAGGCGCGGGCTCTGTTCGCCTATCTGGCGCTCACCGAGCCGCGCCCCCAACCGCGCGACAAGCTGGCTGCCCTGCTTTGGGAGGACAGCAGCGACTCCCAGGCGCGCACCAGCCTGCGGCAGGCCTTGAGCGCCATCCGCCGCGCACTGGCAGCGGCCGAGGTCTTGCTCGACGCCGATGCCGAGACTGTCTGGCTGAGGCGTGAAGGCCTGCTGATCGATGCCGACCAGTTCCAGCAATGCGCGGCCGGCGCCTCGGTCGAGCGCTTGCGCGAAGCGGTCGAGCTCTACCGCGGCTCGCTGCTGGACGGTTTTGACATCCGCGCCCCGGCTTTCGAAGACTGGCTGCGCGCCGAGCGTGAGCGGCTGCGCAACCTGGCGCTCGGTGCGCTCTCGGCGCTGGTCGACCATGACATGCGCGGCGCAAATCATGGCGAGGCGCTGTTCCACACGAGCCGGCTGCTCGCGCTCGATCCCCTGCGCGAAGAGGCGCATCGCGCCGTCATGCGCATCTACGCCGCGCAGGGCCGGCATGCCCAGGCGATCGAACAATACCGCCGCTGCCGCGAGGCGCTGCGCCTGGATCTGGGTGTCAATCCCGGTCCGGAAACCGAACAGCTCTATCGCGAAATCCTGGAACAGCGCCGCACGCCGGTCTCGGCGGCGCGCGAAGAGGCTCCCCCGCCCGTCGCCGTCGGGACGGCGCCCGCGGCGCAGACGGACGCCCGTCCGCGCCTGCGCCATGCGCAGGTGCTGCTGGTCGACATCGACGGATTCACCGCCCTGGCGGGCGCGACCGATCCGGAGGATCTGCACGAATTCCTGACCCGTTACCGCCAGACCGTGCGCGGCAAAGTGCAGGAAGAAGGCGGCACGGTCACCAATTACATCCAGGCCCGGGTGATGGCCGTGTTCGGCGTCCCCGTAGCCTACGGCAACGATGCCGAACGCGCGGTGCGCGGTGCGCTGGCGGTGCGCGACGAGGTGCCGCAACTGGCCAACCCGTCCAGCGCCCCGCTCCAGGTCCGGCTTGGCGTGGCGAGCGGCCCGGTACTGGCCAGCCGCGACGAAGCCGGGCTGACGATCACCGGCGAGCCGGTCAGCGTGGCCGCGCGCATCATGGAAAGCGCGCACGCGGGCGAGCTGAGGCTCGCCGCCGACGTGCGCGAGGCGCTCGGCGAGCGGCTGGTCGCCGAGCCCATCGCGGAGGCGGTGGTACCGGCGCTGCACAAACCGCTGGGCCTGTGGCGTGCCATTGCGCTGAACTCGGAGGCAGGCGAGCGCGCAATCTTCGTCGGCCGGCAGGCGGAGCTGCGCCAGCTCGAAGACCTGCTTGCCGCGTGTGCGGCTTCCGGCACCGGGCGGGCCGTGCTGATCCGCGGCGAGGCGGGCATCGGCAAGAGCCGACTGGTCGAGGAGCTGGCGCGCCGTGCCCGGCAATCGACCTTCGCCACGCAGGTGATCGCCAACCTGGAGTTCGGCAGCACAACGAATCGCCCGATTGTTCAGCTAGCGCGTGGCCTGCTCGGGATCTCGCCGCGGGCCGATGCCGAAACCCTCTCCTTTGCCCTGCACCGCGCGGGAGAGGACCGGATCGTCGCGCCGGATCTGCGCCAGTGCCTGGCCGAGTTGCTGGATGCCGTGACGGTCGGCGAGGCGCGAAGAGCCGAGGAAACCGGGGACAGCATGGCCCGGGTGCGCGGCAGACACAGCGTGCTCTCCGCCCTGGTGGCGACCGCATCCAGGAAGAGACCCCTGCTGATCGCGGTTGAAGACCTGCAATGGGCCGACCCCGTCACGCTCGATTATCTGGCGAGCGTGGCCGCTGCGGCGCGCAGTGCTCCGGTGGTACTGGCGATGACCACGCGCAGCGAAAGCGACCCGATCGGAAGCGCCTGGCGGGCTGCGTCCGGAGGTTGCCCGCTCACGACCATCGACCTCGGCCCCCTCACGCAGAACGAGGCCATGCAGCTCGCGGCACGGCTCGCCCCGGATCCCGAATTCGCGCGGAACTGCGTGGCCCGCGCCAGCGGCCATCCGCTGTTTCTCGACCAGTTGCTGCGCGCTGGTTCGGCCTCCGGAGCGCTGCCCGGTTCCTTGCAGAGCCTGGTGCTCGCGCGCCTGGACCGGCTCGCGGTCCAGGACCGCGATGCCCTCCAGGCCGCGGCGGTGCTCGGACAGCGCTTCCCGGCCGAGGCGCTGCTTCACCTGATGGGCGACGAAGGCTATGCGCCCCACCGGCTGGTCGAGCGGGGTCTGCTGCGACCGGATGCCGGCGACTACGTATTCGTGCATGCGCTCATTCAGGAGGCGGTGTACGGATCGATCCTGAAGTCGCATCGTTTTGATCTGCATCTGCAGGCCGCGCGCTGGTTCTCCGAGCGCGATTCCATGCTGGAGGCACAGCACCTCGGGGCCGCCGGTCACCCGGGCGCGCCGGCCGCCTACCTGCGAGCGGCGAGGGAGCTGGCGGCGGGCTACCGAACGCGTCAGGCCCTGGATCTGATCTCGCGCGGACTCGGACTCGCTCCGCAGGAGAGCGAACGCTGCGACCTGCTGCTGGCGCGCGCGGATTGCCTGCGCGATCTGGGCGAAACCGAGCGGTCGGTGCAGGCCTGCGGAGAAGCGCTGCACGCGGCGCAGAACGACGCACAGCGTTGCCGCGCCTGGATCGGGATCGCCAGCGGGCTGCGCATCCTCGACCGCTACGACCGCGCGCTTGCGGCGCTCGACCACGCCCTGCCGCTGGCGCAGGCGTTGGGCGATACCCATGCCCTGATGCAGATCCATTCGCTGCGCGGCAACATCCACTTCCCGCGCGGTGACCTCGCCAACTGCCTCGCCGCGCACGAGGAGGCGCGCCGGCTCGCGCTCGAGATCGGCGCACCCGCGGAAGAGGCGCGTGCGCTGAGCGGGCTGGGCGATGCGCACTATCAGAGCGCTCGGGTGCGGAGCGCGCGCGACTACTACGGGCGCTGCGTCAAGCTGGCGCGCGCTCATGGCCTCACTCGCATCGAAGCGACGAACCTGCCCATGGTGGCGATCGCCGCGTTCTACTGCGGGGAAACTGACACTGCAGTCGACCAATGCCGCGAGGGACTGGCGCAGTCCACCCGCATCGGCGATTTCCGCGCGCAGATGCTGGCTCACAACGTGCTCGCAAGCGTGCACTACTATCGCGGCGAACACCAGGCGTCTCTTGCCAGTGCCGAACGCGCGCTGGAACTGTCGCAGCGACTGGGCACGCGGCGTTTCGAAGCCAGAGCATTGATGATGATTGCGGTCGCACGCCATGCGGGCGGCCACGCCGGAACCGATGAGTCGCTGCTCGACTCGGCATGGAACATCGTGCAGGAGACCGGACCGAACTTCAGCGGACCGTGGATTCTGGGAGCGATGACGCTGGTGTTGCGCGACGAAGCGCGTCGCCGGCGGGCGCTCGCGGACGGCGAGGCCCTGCTCGCCAAAGGCTGCGTCAGCCACAACCATTTCCACTTCTATCAGTACGCGATCGACTTTGCGCTGGAAACGGGCCAGTGGGACGAAGCCGAGCGCTATGCGGCGGCGCTGGAGAACTACACCGCTTCCGAGCCGCTGACTTGGACGGACTTGATCGCGGCGCGCGGGCGCGTGCTGGCGCGCGCCGGCCGCGGCGAACGCTCCGAGTCACTGAGACAGGAAGCCCAGGCGCTCGCCGCGTCGCTCACGGCAATGGCGCTGGAACCCGCCGCGAAGGCCCTGGAACGCGCGTTCGCGGATTGACGGCGCTGCGCCGCGTTCCGGAAGTTCCTTTCCGGTTGCCGGTACGCAGGCACGCATCGACCCCAGACGGATCATTCGCGCTGGTCTCCCCGATCCAGGTCGGCTTCTGTCGATGGACTCTGAAATCGTCGCGGTCGTGCTGCTCGCGGCATTGCTGCACGCGAGCTGGAACGTCGCGATCAAGTCCGGCGCGGACAAGGTCGCCGACGTCATCGCCATCTCCGCGGGTGCGGGCGCGCTCGCGTTGCCCGCGCTGCCTCTTCTTCCCCTGCCGGCGCCGGCCTGTGTACCCTGGCTCCTCGCTTCGGCCCTCATCCACGCCCTCTACTTCGCCTTGGTTGCCGCGATCTACCAGCGCGGCGAGTTGAGCATTGCCTACCCGCTGATGCGCGGCTTGCCGCCGCTGCTCTCGGCGCTTTTCGCGACCGTAGTTGTCGGCGAGCGCCTGAGCACGGCCGGCTGGGTGGCCGTGACGCTGCTCAGTGCCGGAGTCATCCTGCTCGGATTTCAAGCGCTGCGCACCGGCCTGCGCGGACTCAACATTGCGCTGCTTCTTCTGAACGTGTGCGCGATCGTGGCCTACACGATCGTCGACGGAATCGGCGTGCGCGCCTCGGGCTCCGCGGCAAGCTACGCGGCATGGATGTTCTGCGGGCTCGCGATCGTGATGGTCGCGGGCGGCACGACGCTGCTCGGCAAGAGCCTCCTGCGCGCCCTCGCACGGCGCGGGCGCACCGCGCTCGCGGGCGGAGCCGCCACGCTGAGCGCCTACGGGCTCGTGCTCTGGGCGATGACGCGCGCTCCGATCGGCCTGGTGGCCGCGCTGCGCGAGTCTTCGGTGATCTTCGGCACGGCGTTCGCCGCCGTGCTGTTGCGCGAGCGCTTCGGCGCCTCGCGCTGGCTCGCTGCGGGACTGGTGACGCTCGGCGCTGTCGCGGCGCGGCTGGCATGAGCCCGCGCACCCGCCCGGGAAACCGATGAGCGACCTGGCGATCGAGATCCGCGGCGCGGACAAGATCCATTCCCGCGGCGTTCAGACGGGGGCCGGGAAGGTCAAGCCCAACACCGACTGGACGAAAGCTTTCGTGTTGAGGTTTGTCCGGCAAGTCAAGATCTTGCCGCAAGGGGTCGGGCGCCTCGCGACGTTTCCAGGCAGGGCAGCCGCGCGCGGGCCTTTGGCAGTCGCGGCGCCTGCGTCCTATACTCCAGATTCGACCCTCGGCAGACAACAAGGGGGAGGAGACAGAAGCGATGCCGCGCTTTGAAACCGAGCACATTCGGACCATTGCGCTTGCCGGACAGGGCGGCGCGGGGAAGACCTCCCTGATCGAGGCCCTCCTTGCCCGCACCGGCGCGCTGAGCACCGCGGGCACGGTCGAAAAAGGGACAACGGTCTGCGACTACGACCCGCGCGAAAAGGCGCACGGGCACTCCATCAAGCTCGCCTGCACCCACCTGGTGCACGACGGTACCCTGATCCATCTGCTGGACACGCCTGGCTACCCGGACTTTCTCGGCCAGTCGCTGCCGGCGCTCGCCGCGGTGGAAACCGCCGCCATCGTCGTCAATGCCCAGACCGGCATCGAACTGATGACGCGCCGGATGATGCAATGGGCCAGGGCGCGCGACCTGTGCCGGATCATCGTGATCAACCGCATCGACGTCGAGGACGTCGACCTCGGCGCGCTGCTGGCGCAGATCCAGGAAGAGTTCGGGCCGGAGTGCCTGCCCATCAACCTGCCCGCGCAAGGCGGCAGCCAGGTGGTCGACTGCTTCTTCCGTCCGGACGCAGAGTCGGAGCTGATGTCGGTGGCCAAGGCGCACACGGCGCTGGTCGATCAGGTCGTCGAAGTCGACGAGGAGCTGATGGCGCTCTACCTCGATCAGGGACACGTGACGCCGGAGCAACTGCACGAACCGTTCGAGCGCGCGCTGCGCGAAGGACACCTCATACCGGTATGTTTCGTTTCGGCGCGTAGTGGCGCGGGTCTGGACCTTCTGCTCGAAATCTTCTCGCGGCTGATGCCCAATCCGCTCGAAGGCAATCCGCCGCATTTCCTGCGCGGTGAAGGCACCGAGGCCAAGCCGCTGCGGCCACAGCCCGACCCGGCGAAGCACGTGCTCGCGCACGTCTTCAAAGTGGAGATCGACCCGTTCATCGGCAAGCTCGGCGTGTTTCGCATCCATCAGGGAACGGTAACGCCCAACACGCAACTCTACGTCGGCGAAGCACGCAAGCCCTTCAAGGTCAGCCATCTGTACCGCCTGCTGGGCAAGACCCACATAGAGGTCAGCGAAGGATTGCCGGGCGACATCTGCGCGGTCGCCAAGGTCGACGACATCCACTACGACGCGGTGTTGCACGACTCGCAGGAGGACAACCACATCCACCTCGAGCCGCTCGACTTTCCGCAGCCGGTGTTCGGGCTGGCCGTGGAGGCCACGCGCCACGGTGACGAGCAGAAGCTTGCCGACGTGCTGCACAAGGTGGCGGCGGAGGATCCCACGCTGCGCGTGGAGCACGACGCGGTTCTGAACGAAACCGTGATCCGAGGTCTGGGTGAGCTGCACCTGCGGCTCACCCTGGAGAAGATGGAGAAGCAATACGGGCTGCAACTGAAAACCCGCCCGCCCCGCATCCCTTATCGCGAAACGCTCACCCTCAAGGCCGAAGGTCATAACCGGCACAAGAAGCAGACCGGCGGTGCCGGGCAGTTCGGAGAAGTGTTCCTGCGCGTCGAGCCCATGCCGCGCGGCAGCGGATTCGAGTTCGTGGACGAAGTCAAAGGCGGCGTCATTCCCAACCAGTTCATCCCGGCGGTCGAAAAAGGCGTGCGGCAGGTGCTCGCGGCCGGCCCGCTCTCCGGCTACCCGATGCAGGACGTGCGCGTGATCGTCTACGACGGAAAGAGCCATCCGGTGGACTCGAAGGAAGTCGCGTTCGTCGCCGCCGGACGCAAAGCCTTCCTCGACGCCTGCGCCAAGGCGCGCCCGATCGTGCTGGAGCCGATCGTCAACATCGAAGTCATCGCGCCGCAGAGCGCGATGGGCGACATCACCGGCGATCTGTCGTCGCGACGCGGACAGGTCAACGGCACCGATTCGCTGTCCGGCGGGATGATCAAGCTCACCGGCCGCGTGCCCCTCGCCGAGCTGAACGGCTACGGCTCGCGGCTGAAGTCCCTGACCGGCGGAGCCGGCTCCTACACGATCGAGTTCAGCCACTACGAGCAGGCGCCGCCCAACGTGCAGCAGCAACTGGCCGCCGCGCACAAGCCGGTGCACGCCGAAGAGTAAACGCCGTCTCTAGCTCGCGCCGCGCGCTCCCTCTGCCGGTGCACTGCGATCCTCGCCACGGTCGGGCGCACTTGCTGCCGCGCCGAGACGAGCGCCTGCGAGTAGGCGTCGAGCAAGGATGCGTCCGATGGCGCGGAAGGCGATTGCGCGCGACCCGACGCGCCATCGTCCGCCGTGTGGATGAGCTTGATCCCCGGTTTCATGCCGTCCCTGCGTCGGACCCATGCTTCCCGGTGCGACCGGCGGCCGCCAACCATGGGTTTGGCCGGCCCGTTCGGGCGATCAGGTAAGATTCCCGCTCGAACGCCGGTACCCACGCCATGCATCTGGAACGCATCACGGTCGAGTTTGCAGCCGAAGAAGACCGCCTTCTGCTCAGGGTGTATTTCTCGGGCTCGGCGGAAGTGATGTTCTGGCTGACCCGGCGCCTGGTGAAACGGTTCTGGCCGGTGCTGCTCGAGATGGCGCAGTCCAGGCCCGACATCCGCATGCAGGCCAATCCCGAAGCCCGCCTGGCGCTGATCGGGTTCGAGCACGAGAAGGCGCTCAGGCAGGTGAAGTTCACCCGGGCCGTGCAGGAACCGAATCGCCAGCACCCGCTGGGCGAAGCGCCGATGCTGGTCACGCGCATCCGGGCGCGGCGCAATGAAAGGGGGCTGAACGTGCTGTCCCTGCTGCCGAGGGAGGGCAGCGGCGTGGACCTCACGCTGGGCGACAACCTGCTGCACGGACTGATGAAGCTGATCCAGGACACGGCCGTGAAAGCCGAATGGGATCTGAAGCTCGGCGTGCCGAGTCTAGCCGCGGTGGCGGGAGAATCGCCGCGTGACCGTGTGCTCAACTAGAGCTTTCACGTAACGGCGCCCGCTGCATGCACACGGCAACCGCCGACTTCCGTCGCGACGCGCAGGTAATCGGGCTGGTCGGCCTGGCGCACGGTACGTCGCATTTCTACCACCTCGCGCTCGCGCCGCTCTTCCCCTGGCTGAAGGATGCGTTCGCGCTTTCCTACGCCGAGCTGGGCCTGCTGATGACGGTGTTCTTCGTCGTCTCGGGCACCGGGCAGGCGCTGGCGGGCTTCGTGGTCGATCGCTTCGGTGCGCTGCCCGTTCTGGCTTCCGGCATCGCCCTGCTGGGAATCTCCGCGCTCGGGCTCGCGGCGAGCGCGAACTATCCGATGCTGCTGTTCTTCGCCGGCGTCTCCGGCCTGGGCAACAGCGTGTTCCATCCGGCCGACTTCACGATGCTGAACCGGCGGGTGAGCACGCCGCGGCTGGGATACGCGTTCAGCATGCACGGGCTGTCCGGCACGCTGGGCTGGGCGCTGGCGCCGGTGTTCATGGCCGGGCTTGCCACCCTGTTCGGCTGGCAGGCCGCGCTGCTGGCCGCTTCCTCCCTCGCCTTCGTCGTGCTCGCCGTGCTGCTCGCGTTCCGCGACGTGCTCGACCCGAAACAAGTCGAGCAGTCGGTCTCGCGCCCGCCCCACAGGGAGGCAGCGGGCGGCGCCTTCGGTTTCCTCGCGCTGCCCGCCGTGTGGATGTGTTTCGCGTTCTTCCTGATTTCGGCGCTGTCCTTCGGCGGCATCCAGAGCTTCGCCCCCTCGGCGCTGCGCGACCTGTACGCCGTGCCGTTCACCTTTGCCACCGGCTGCATTACCGCCTACATGCTCGCCAGCGCGGCCGGCCTGGCGGCCGGCGGTTTCATCGCATCGCGAACGGCGCATCACGACCGGGTCATCGCGGCGGCCTTTGCCGTCTCGGGCCTGTTCGCCGTGCTGGTCGCCAGCGCTTCGGTGCCGACCTGGCTGTTGATGATCGTGCTCGCCGTAATCGGTTTCGGCTCCGGAATCGCCGGGCCTTCGCGCGATCTTCTGGTGCGCGCGGCGGCGCCGCGCAATGCAACCGGCCGGGTCTACGGCGTGGTGTACTCCGGCCTGGACGCGGGGCTGGCGATCGCGCCTCTGATCTTCGGCGCCCTGATGGACGCCAGCCATCCGGGCTGGGTCTTCGTGATGATCGGCGTATTCCAGGTCGCGGCACTGGCCGCTGCCGTGGGAGTGGGCGAGCGCCTGCCCAAGCGCGCCGAGGCCGCACGCTGAAAAACCGCCGCCGACCGCCGAAGAGACCTTCGCCGGCGAAGTCCGCGTGGATGACGCTGCAGCTCGATCGTGTTTTTCGTCGGTGGGGCGTCCCTGAAAGCGGCGCTCGCCGTGTTCGGCGTGTGCCTGGCGATCTATCGGTACCGGATCCCCTCCCGCGACCCGTGCGCGCGTGGCCGAACGAATGCGCGCAGCCCGGCACGCGCGCCTAGTGCTTCTTCGCTTCCTTCCAGTTGGCCCCTTCGAGGGCCAGCGTTTCCAGATAGGCGGCGATCTTGTAGATGTCCTCGTCCTTGATCACGCCGCCCCAGGCAGGCATGAACTGCGCGCGTCCCTGGACCTGCCGCCCGTTCTTCACGATCGCCACGAACTCGCGGAACCCTTTGTCGAACTTGCGCAGGTCAGCGCCGGTGCCGCGCTCGCCCTGGCCGTCGGCCCGTCCGCCATGGCAGGTGGCACACACGCCGCGGTACCACGACTGGCCTTCCCGCATCGCTTTCTTGTCGCCCGAATACGGATTGAGTTCCGGTACCTCGTCGGCCAGAACGGCCGACCCCCCTACGGTACACGCGGCACCGAACAAGACCGCTGCGAGCCGCCGCTTGGTGGAATAGAACATTGCTCCCTGTCTCCCTGATCTGTGGCCGCATCACAGGCCCTGTGAGTCGACGGCCTCCGCGTTCACCAGACAAAAAAGAAGGCGCGCACGACGCTATGCGCGCCTCCGACTGACTGCAGCTCGAAAGTCTAGAACACCCTGCCGCTACCGGGTAAAGGCCACGACCATGGAGCCGTACTCGGTCTTGAGAATGTCGTCACGACCGAACTGGGCCTGGGTGCCGAGCGTCTGCACGATCATCTGCTTGCCTTTGTGCATGAACGTCAGCGGACCGGCCTTGGCCGCCGTTCCCAGCGGGATCCGATACAGGATCTTGCCGGTCGTGGCGTTGGCCACCGTGAAGTCGCCACCCTGGGTCGTGTACACCGTGATGTTGCCCGCGGTGGTGAGCATGCCGCCGGCGTAGCCGGGCCTGCCCTTCTCGGTGTTGCGCCAGGTTTCCCTGCCGGTCTTGGCGTTGACCGCCTTGTCGGTCTCGTCGCCCCAGATGAACTCCTGGTAGGCGCCGAAATGGCGGACGTTGCTGATGACCTTGATCTCCTCGAAGCCGTACTTCATGCCGGATTCCGCGGCCGCGAGATACAGGTTGCCGGTCTTCGGATTGTAGGCGTTGGGATACATGTTCACCCCGCCCAGCAGGCTCGGCCACACTTCCACCGGATCGCCGCCTTCCTTGGGCAGCGGGATCTGGCCGATCGGCCGTCCGTTCGCATCGTAGCCCTTGATCCAGTTGATCTTGTCGATGAACTTGTCGGCCTTGATGAACTTGCCGGTCTTGGCGTCCAGGTGGTGGATGTATCCGGTCTTGTTGGGTTGCACCACGGTCTTGCGCCCGTCGATGGTGATCACCATCGGAGTCTGCGGAATGTCGAAGTCCCAGGGATCGCCCGGCACGCCGACGTAGCGCCACGCCACCTTGCCGCTGGTGGTATCGACCGCGACGACGCTCGCCGCGCCGACGTTGTCCATCTCGCCGCCGCCGCGGTTCTTCGGGTTCCATTCGTAGGCGTTGGCCGTCCCGGTGTAGTACATCTTCAGGTCCGGATCCCAGGATCCGAGAATCCACGGGCCGGCGCCGCCGTACTCGTGGCTTCCCGGCGGCCATGTGTCATACCCGGGCTCGCCCGGACCCGGGATCATGTTGGCCTTCCACATCACCTTTCCGGTGTTGGGGTCGCAGCCCAGCACGTAGCCCGGCAATCCGCCGAAGTCGGTGCCGTTCATCGGCACGATGATGGCGCCGGGGATCGCCATCGGCCCGACCGTGATGGCGTAGCCGTTGGAGTCCTGCGCCTTAGCGAAGTCCTTCGGATACGGGAAGCCGTCCTCGCCGAAGTCCTTGACGAACTTCGCCTTGCCGGTCTTGTAGTGGATCGCATGCAGCTTGGCGTCGTTGGACAGGAAATAGATGTTCTCGCCATAAATCGCCACGCCGCGGTGCTTGCCGGTCACGAACGGGACGTTGTACCCGCCCCAGTCCTCCGGCAGCTTGTGCTCGTACTTCCACGCCACCCGGCCGTTGTCGGCGTCGAGCGCGAATACCTTGTTGTCCTGCGCGAAGTAGATCAGGCCGTCGTGGTAAAGCGGCGTGCCCTGCATGTCGTTCTTCGCACCGGGCGAGAACACCCAGGCAACCTTCAGGTCCTTTGCGTTGCTGTCGTTGATCTGGGTCAGCGTGCTGTAGCGGTGTCCCTGCCAGTTGCCGTTGGTGTGGAGCCAGGATTCCCCGGCGTCCTTGGCCAGCATCTGGTCGGTCACCGGAGCAGCCTGCACTCCTCCCACCAGCCCGGCGAAGGCCATCGCAGCCACGATGCCCTTCAGTACTGGTTTGAATGTGGGCTCCATCGTTACCTCTCCTCTATCGTTATTGATATCAACCACTCCCTTGCGCCCGAAGGCGCGTGACGACCCGCGTGGACGCAGCACACTCCCCGCGGGTCAGCACTGCTGCGAGCGCAGTCGCGGAGCTTCGAGAGGGAAAAACATGCGCGCCCCGGCCTGCCGACCCGGAGCCACGGCAGCTCAAGCGGGAATGCACGATCACCTCAGACCGCAACGCGCCCGCTCGTCATCGCCGGTATAGATCTCTCCTCCGCTCTTCTGTTCTTGGCGGACAGGAACCGAAGTACAGTCCGCTCTTGCTGCGCCTGACTAAATGAGTTCTAGTATGGCCGCGCGATAAGTCAAGAAACGATGCGTGTTGCGACGCAGCGAGGCCGAATCGGTCCGGAAAAGCCAATCGGCCAAGCTGCCGTTCGCATCGGGTACGCAAACCAGCAACCGGGCCGGGTGCAACGGTCCTCACTTGGAGAAAAAGGCAATGAAAGGCAGAAGCGCAATCTTGGCCCTGAGCGCGTTTGCACTCGGCGGGGGCGAGTCGCTGGCCGCCGAAGCGACCGTGACCTGGATCGATCCAAGCTGCGGCTACTTCATCATGAAACTGCCCGATGGCAACCCGGCGGAGGCCTTCGGGCTGTTCTCGGCGAAGTCCAAGCCCACGCCGCAGGTGGGCGATGTCCTGGAAGGCGAGGTGCAGTCCACCTACGAAGTCGAGGTCACCGACAGGAACAGCGGCCGGAAGCATGCGCTGTTTCACTGGGCCAATGCCAAGAGCCCGGAGATGCTGATCCGCAATACGCCGGTGCAGTGCGCCAGCCGCTGGAAGAGAAAAGACTGACCGGCCTGCGCCGGCGATTCATGCCACTTTGTTTTTCACGCATCACAGGGCAACGCCGGGCGCTTCAATGTATGGGGCTGCGGGCGCCACGCGGTGCGGCGCCTTGGAAGAATGGGAGCCCTCACGACGATCCGGACCCTCCTGCCTGAGGAGGCGCACGAACGCGTGTTCGAGGCCGCGCAGCAATGACCTCGCTGCTCGTCTTCACCGCTGTCCACGTGCTGGTCCCTCTCCTGCTTCTGACGTGGCAGTGGCGCGCCCACATCGCGAGCCGCGCTCAATGGCTGGCGCGAACCGCGGCCTTCACGGCCTTCTTCATCGCGTTGCACCTGGGCGGCTTCTGGACCGTCCTGCCCCACTGGCTCTCCTACGTGTATTTCGTGCTGTTTGTGTGCGCGTCGATCGCCTCCTTCCGCAACGCCGGTCATCCCAGCTCCAGCGCAAGCCCGCGGCTGCGGATCGACGTCGCGGTGCACGCAGCGTTCGCCGTTCTGTTTGCGGCTGCGGCGCTTTACGCCGCGCTCGGGCACCTTGCCCCGCGCACAGCCATGGTCGACCTCGCCTTCCCGCTGGGAAACGGCGTGTACGCCATCGCCAGCGGCGGCGCCAACCGCCTGATGAATTTCCATCTGAAGACGGCCGATGAACCGCGCTTCGCCCGCTGGCGCGGCCAGTCTCATGCGGTCGACATCGTCCAGCTCAACCGCTACGGCGTGCGCGCCAGCGGCTTCGCGCCGCGAGAACCGCAACGCTACGCGATCTTCGGCAAGACCGTGCTCTCGCCTTGCGCGGGCCGAGTCGAGCAGGCCCGTGGCGATCTGCCCGACCAGAATCCACCCCGGCGCGACGCGCAGAACCTGGCCGGCAACTTCGTGTTTCTGGACTGCGCCGGTGTCCGCGTCCTGGTCGCACACCTCAGACAAGGCAGCCTGCGCGTGAAGGACGGCGTCACCGTGCAGACCGGCCAGCCGCTGGGCGAAGCCGGGAACTCCGGCAATACCTCCGAGCCGCACGTGCACATCCACGCGCAGCGCCCGGGCAGCGTGCCCGGCGCGCTCGACGGCGAGCCTCTGCCGATCCGCTTTGCCGGGCGCTATCTCGCCCGCAACGACCGCGTGCGCGTGCCTTGACAGCAGAGCACGCAGAAAATGAACCCTCGGGACACCAAGGCCAGGAACCGACCCCGAGGTCCGGTTTTCCATAGAACCTATCTCAAAATCCCCGGCGGTCGCGTTGCGACGAGAAGCGGTCGGGTGCGAGGCGGCGTGCGAAGGACAGTAGCTGGGCCTACGGCCGAGCGCGCCAACGACGCAGACGGCTGCTTCTCGTCGCAACCCTTCGGGGCGGGGTCACCTGGGGCGCAGCGCGTCGTTGCGGCTCGGGTCCTTGGCTCTGGCCAATGGTCTCG
>DATMAN010000093.1 GCA_035560005.1 Burkholderiales bacterium
CCCACGTCACCGTGTCCTGCGCCGAAGGTGACACCGGTTATGTCTACCAGGGCATCCTCGACGTCGAGGTGATGCGGATCAAGCTGGACCAGCTGCCGGCGATACCGGTGAAGATCGCGATGAACGTCGGCAATCCGGAACTCGCCTTCGATTTCCAACGCCTGCCCAACGCGGGCGTCGGTCTGGCCCGGCTGGAGTTCATCATCGCCCGCATGATCGGCATTCACCCCAAGGCGGCCCTGACGTATCCCGACCTGCCGGAGCAGATCAAGGCGCAGGTCGAGGCGCAATCCTCCGGCTACGCGAATCCAGCCGGCTTCTACGTGGAAAAGCTGACCGAGGGCATCGCAACCCTGGGTGCCGCGTTCTTTCCCAAGCCCGTGATCGTCCGGCTGTCGGACTTCAAGTCCAACGAATACTCCAGCCTGATCGGCGGCAAGCTCTACGAGCCGGTGGAGGAGAATCCGATGCTCGGCTTCCGTGGCGCCTCGCGCTACATCGCGGAGAGTTTTCGCGACTGCTTCGAGCTCGAGTGCCGCGCGCTGAAGAAGGCTCGCGACGAGATGGGGCTGACCAACATCGAAGTCATGGTGCCCTTCGTGCGCACCGTCGAGGAGGCGCGGCAGGTGGTCGACCTGCTCGCCGCAAACGGCCTGCAGCGCGGCCACAACGGTCTGCGAATCATCATGATGTGCGAAATCCCGTCCAATGCGGTGCTGGCCGATCAGTTTCTGCAGTACTTCGACGGCTTCTCGATCGGCTCGAACGACATGACACAGCTCACGCTCGGGCTGGACCGCGATTCCGGCATCGTCGCCGGACAGTTCGACGAGCGCGACCCGGCGGTGAAGCAGCTGCTGCATCTCGCCATCCAGGCCTGCCGCCGTGCCGGAAAGTACGCGGGCATCTGCGGCCAGGGGCCCTCCGACCATCCGGACTTCGCGCAGTGGCTGATGAGCGAGGGCATCGAAACCATTTCCCTGAACCCGGATACGGTGGTCGATACGTGGCTCTACCTGGGCAAGCATCGAGCGGCGCAAGCAGCGGCGTGACGCGCGCGCCGCCTGTTGCGGCGTTGCGGAATGCGCTATCATTCCGCATGCGTTGCGTGTCCGGCACGGCATGACCAAATTCATCTTTGTCACCGGCGGCGTCGTCTCCTCGCTGGGCAAAGGCATCGCCTCCGCGTCGCTGGCGGCAATCCTCGAGTCGCGCGGCATCAAGCTCACCCTCCTCAAGCTCGATCCCTACATCAACGTCGATCCCGGGACGATGAGCCCCTTCCAGCACGGGGAGGTGTTCGTCACCGAGGACGGCGCGGAGACCGATCTCGATCTGGGCCACTACGAGCGCTTCGTCAACGTCAGGATGTCGAAGCGCAACAACTTCACCACCGGCCAGATCTACGAAAGCGTGATCCGCAAGGAGCGTCGCGGCGATTACCTCGGCGGCACGGTGCAGGTGATCCCGCATATCACCGACGAGATCAAGCACTTCATTCGCATGGGCGCGGGCGACGCGCACGTGGCCCTGGTCGAGATCGGCGGGACCGTAGGCGACATCGAGTCGCTGCCGTTCCTGGAAGCCGCCCGGCAGATGAGCATCCAGCTGGGCAAGCACAACACGTGCTTCATTCATCTCACGCTGCTGCCCTACATCCCGTCGGCCGGGGAGATCAAGACCAAGCCGACCCAGCACTCGGTCAAGGAACTGCGCGAGATCGGCATTCAGCCCGACGTGCTGCTGTGCCGCGCCGACCGCGAGATCCCGGAGAACGAGAAGCGCAAGATCGCGCTGTTCACCAACGTGGAGGAAGCGGCGGTCATCTCCGCGGTGGACGTCGATTGCATCTACAAGATTCCCGGCCTGCTGCACAGCCAGGGTCTGGACGACATCGTGCTCAAGAAGCTCGACATCCAGGCCCCTCCGGCCGATCTGTCGTCCTGGGACCGGCTGGTCTACCAGCTGGAGCACCCCGGCCATTCTGTCGATATCGCGCTGGTGGGCAAATACGTCGATCTCACCGAGTCCTACAAATCGCTGTCCGAAGCCCTGGTGCACGCCGGCATCCACACGGGTTCACGAATCAACATCCATTACGTCGATTCCGAAGACATCGAGCGCGACGGTGTGGCTTCCCTTTCCGGCATGGATGCGGTCTTGGTGCCGGGCGGCTTCGGCAAGCGCGGCGTGGAAGGCAAGATCAAGGCGATTCGCCATGCGCGCGAGAACAAAATTCCGTATCTGGGGATCTGCCTGGGCATGCAGCTCGCCGTGATCGAATTCGCCCGCAACGTGGCCAGCCTGCCCGGCGCCCACAGCACGGAGTTCGAGCCCGATACGCCTTATCCGGTGATCGCGCTCATTACCGAGTGGATGACGCGCGAGGGCCGGCGCGAAGTGCGCGATGAGCGCTCCGACCTCGGCGGCACCATGCGGCTGGGCGGCCAGGAAGCGATCCTGCTTCCCGGAACCAGGGCGCGGGAGATCTATGGTGCGGAACGGATCACAGAGCGGCACCGCCACCGCTACGAAGTCAACAACCAGTTCCTGCCGGTGCTCAAGGAGGCCGGACTGAAGGTTTCGGCCATGTCGCCGCGCGAAGGTCTGTGCGAAATGATCGAGCTGCCGGACCATCCGTGGTTTATCGGTTGCCAGTTTCATCCGGAATTCACCTCCACGCCGCGCGCCGGTCATGCGCTGTTCAAGGCGTTCATTCGCGCCGCGCTGGAGCACCAGCAACGGCGCCACCTGACCTCGACCGCACGCGAATCGCGCGTGCAAAGCCTCGCCTGAAGCCGGGTGCCATGAAGATCGAGCGCCACGCCGGCCGGGACCATCCGGCCGGTCCCGCATTACCCGGCGTTGATCGCTGCAGCGCGGTTGGCGGCAGCCGCAAGAAGCTCTGCGGCTTCGATGTGGGGCTGGATCGGCCGATTTTCCTGATCGCCGGGAGCGCCGCAGCGCGGAGCAGGGGTCCCGAAGCGGTGTTCGGGGATGCGACCGTGAAGGCGCTCTTGGGGCCGGGGGCACGGGTGCGGCCATGAAGCTCTGCGGCTTCGATGTGGGGCTGGACCGGCCGATTTTCCTGATCGCCGGCCCCTGTGTGATCGAGTCGCGCGAGCTGGCGTTCGACGTCGCGGGCAAGCTCAAGGAAATCACCGCAGCGCTCGGGATGCCGTTCATCTTCAAGGCCTCCTACGACAAGGCCAACCGTAGCTCCGGCAAGTCGTTTCGCGGGCCGGGCATGCAACGCGGCCTGCAAGTACTGGCCGACGTGCGCCGCCAGATCGGCGTGCCGGTCCTGACCGACGTGCACAGTGAAGCCGAGGTGGCCGAGGTTGCCGCCGCGGTCGACGTTCTCCAGACACCGGCGTTCTTGTGCCGCCAGACCGATTTCATTCACGCCGTGGCCTCGGCCGGCAAACCGGTCAACATCAAGAAAGGCCAGTTCCTCGCGCCGCACGAGATGAAGAACGTGGTGGAGAAGGCGCGTGAAGCCAGCGGGCAGGACAACATCCTGGTGTGCGAGCGCGGCGCCTCGTTCGGCTACAACAACCTGATCTCCGACATGCGCTCGCTCGCGATCATGCGCGACACCGGCTGTCCGGTTGTGTTCGATGCCACGCACTCGGTGCAGCTTCCGGGCGGACAGGGGTCTTCGAGCGGCGGCCAGCGCGAGTTCGTGCCGGTACTGGCCCGGGCGGCAGTGGCGAGCGGCGTCTCGGGCGTGTTCATGGAGACGCATCCGAATCCGGAAAAGGCGCTGTCCGACGGCCCCAACGCCTGGCCCTTGCCGCTGATGCGACCTTTGCTCGAAACGCTGAAAAGCCTGGACGAACTGGTCAAACGCCAAGGCTTCGCCGAAGCTCTGCTGAAGTGATCGATCTGGAGAACAAGGAAAACGCATGAGTTCGATCGTCGATGTCGTCGCCCGCGAAATCCTGGACTCGCGCGGCAATCCGACCGTGGAAGCGGACGTGCTGCTCGAATCGGGCGTGAGCGGCCGCGCTGCCGTGCCCTCGGGCGCCTCGACCGGAAGTCGCGAAGCCATCGAGCTGCGCGACGGCGATCAGGGGCGCTACCTCGGCAAGGGCGTGCTCAAGGCGGTGGAACACATCAACACCGAGGTCTGCGAAGCGATTGTCGGGCTGGACGCGATCGAACAGGCGTTCATCGACCAGACGTTGATAGAACTGGACGGGACGGAAAACAAATCGCGACTGGGCGCCAACGCACTGCTCGCGGTTTCGCTGGCCGTGGCCAAGGCGGCGGCGGAAGAATCCGGGCTGCCGCTGTACCGCTATCTGGGCGGCGCCGGCCGCATGCAGCTGCCAGTGCCCATGATGAACGTGATCAACGGCGGGGCGCACGCCAACAACAGCCTCGACTTGCAGGAGTTCATGATCATTCCCCTGGGCGCCGCGAGCTTTCGTGAAGCGCTTCGCTGGGGGGCGGAGATTTTCCATGCCTTGCGCAAGCTGATCGACAAGCGCGGCATGCCCACCACGGTCGGCGACGAGGGCGGATTTGCCCCGAATCTGCCGAACAACGAGGCCGCGCTGAAACTGATCCTGGAGGCGATCGAGGCGGCGGGCTATGCGCCTGGCTCGCAGGTGTCGATCGGGCTCGATTGCGCGAGCTCGGAGTTTTTCGCCAACGGCAAGTACGAACTGGCGTCGGACGGCAGGAAGCTCACGGCTGCGGAGCTGGCAGACTATCTGGAGGACTGGGTCGCGAAGTATCCGATCGTTTCGATCGAGGACGGCATGGCGGAGAGCGACTGGGAAGGCTGGAAGCTCTTGACCAGAAAGCTGGGCGGGAAAGTGCAGCTGGTCGGCGACGACCTCTTCGTGACCAACACCAAGATCCTTGCGCAGGGGATCAGCCAGGGCGTAGCCAACGCCGTTCTCATCAAGATCAACCAGATCGGCACGCTGACCGAGACCCTTGCCGCGATCGAAATGGCCAAGCGCGCCGGCTATGGCGCGGTGGTGTCGCATCGCTCGGGAGAAACCGAGGACACTTTCATCGCCGATCTCGCGGTGGGCACCAACGCCTTGCAGATCAAGACGGGATCGCTCTCGCGCTCGGACCGCCTGGCCAAGTACAACCAGCTTCTGCGCATCGAGGAAGACCTGGGCGATTCGGCCAGCTATGCAGGGCGCGGCGCGTTCCGCGACATCCGCTGATGCGCCTCCTGGCCGTCGTGCTGCTCGTGCTGATCGCGGCGCTCCAGTATCCGCTGTGGCTGGGCAAGGGCGGCTGGCTCACCGTGTGGCGTCTGGACCGTCAGATCGAGGCGCAGCGCGAGAGCAACCGTGCCATGGCCGTGCGCAACCAGGCACTGGCGGCCGAAGTGCGCGATCTGAAAGAGGGGTTCGAGGCGATCGAGGAGCGGGCGCGGGCTGAGCTGGGGATGATCCGGAAGGACGAGATCTTCTTTCAGCTCCTCGATCCCAAGCCCTCTGCACCCTCTTCGCGCTAGCGGGAGGACTTACCACCAAGGCAGCGAGAAAGATCAGGAGTCGATCCCGGTCTTTCACCGTTTTCCTTCTGGGCTGAGGTGTCGGTCGCTGATCCACTCGTGTGGCGTTGCGTCTTGCCATCCGAGCTTTTTTCGTCCGGGTGGTTACTCCGTGTTCCCGGGTGGTCGTGCTGCGCTGTGCAACAGTTCCGCGGCGCGCAGCTCCTCGAGCGTGTTGAAGTTGCCGAAAGCCTTCGGCTGATCGTCGAAGGCGACTTCGGCCACCCGCAGCGTCGCGTACCAGGCATCGATTTTCCTGCCACCTTCCGCCAGAAAGCGCTCGAGATGTGCAAGCAGGTCGCGACGCGCCACGCAGAACACCGGGTGCGGCTGGCTGCCTGTTTTCGCCACGGCGAGCTGTGCCTGCCCCGAGCGAACCGGGTGGGTGAGGCGCGCCACGAGATCCGGCGGCAGAAAAGGCGAGTCGCAAGGCACCGTAGCCACCAGCGGCGAGCGCGCTTCCTTCATTCCCCGGTGCAGTCCCGCCAGAGGCCCTGCAAAGCCGCCGATCTCGTCGGCAACGACGCGATGGCCGTAGACGGCGTAACGCTCCAGGTTCTGGTTGGCGTTGACGAGGATTTCGTCAACCTGGGGCGCGAGACGTTCCAGTACCCATTCGATCATCGGCCGGCCGCCAAAGGGCTGCAGCCCTTTGTCGGCTCCGCCCATGCGCCGTCCCAGCCCGCCCGCGAGGATGACCCCGGTGACCGACGGCGCGGCGCCGCAGTAAAGGGTGGCGTGCGACGAGCGAGAAGATGCGGTTGGACCTGTTCCCGTCACTGGTCACCCATCACGGCTTTTCAAACCGTTGTACCCCCGTGAACAGCAAGTAATGCTTGCCGGTTGCGCGCCCGATCATCGTGAGATCGACCTTGGCAGCGATCTCGTAGCCCATCCGGGTTAATCCGGAGCGCGATACCAGGATCGGCACTCGCATCTGGGCGCACTTGATCACCATCTCGGAGGTGAGCCGGCCGGTGGTATAGAACACCTTGTCCTCACCGCTCACCCCGTCGAGCCACATCATCCCGGCGATCGCGTCCACTGCGTTGTGCCGGCCGACGTCCTCTACGAAGTAGAGGATCTCGCTCTGCCGGGCGAGTGCGCAGCCGTGCACCGCGCCCGCCTGCTTGTAGATCGTTTCCCGCTTGCGCACTTCGTCGAGCAGCGCATAAAGCGACGCTTCGCTCAGTTTCGCGCTGCGCGACAGCTGCACGGCCGCGATTTCACCCATCAGGTCACCAAACACCGTGCCCTGTCCGCAGCCGGTGGTGACCGTGCGCCGGTCCAGTTTCGAGGGCAGGTCGGCGATGCCCCCGCGGGTGACGATCGCGCAGGCGTTGGTATCCCAGTCGACCTGAACCGAAGCGATCTCCTCGAGCGAGCGCACCAGCCGCTGGTTGCGCAGGTAGCCGATCGCCAGGGCTTCCGGGGCCTGGCCCAGCGTCATCAGGGTGACGATCTCGCGCTTGTCCACATAGAGCGTCAACGGCAGCTCGCCGGCGATGTCGGTGGGAACGGTCTCGCCCCGTTCGTTGCGCGCCGGCACGGTGTGGGTCAGCGCCCGTCTGGCCTGGGTCAGCACCGGGCGCGGAGGCGAGGAGTGCATGGGCATGAACGAATGAGCGCTCGTGTACGTGTGGGCGGGACAGGATACGTTATCCCAATTCGTCGCTGTGCGGAGGGGTCTGCGCCGCCGCTCGGGTATGATGAATCCGGGACGCAACGCTCAGAGCCCCTGCGCGGCACGGGGTGCAACGCGTTCCAGCAGGTAGCGGGCAGCTTCCAGGTGAGCACACCGATTCAGCGCATCCCATTCCCCGCGCCGGCACGGCGCGACCCCGGCCGGCGCAAAGGCCGTCCGGTGGATCCCGTGGCGCTGCGCGAGGTCCGTGCCGTGCTGGGCGAAGCACCGCGCCGGCACGACCTGCTGATCGAGTTCCTGCACGGGATCCAGGACCGCTACGGCTGCCTGTCGGCCGCGCATCTGGCGGCGCTGGCCGAAGAGCTGCGGCTGTCGCTGGCCGAGGTCTATGAAGTGGCCACGTTCTATCACCACTTCGACGTGGTCAGGGAGGGCGAACCGCGCCCGCCGCCGCTCACGGTCAGAGTGTGCGATTCGCTCTCGTGCGAGATCGCGGGCGCCGGCGCGCTGCTCGAGCGCCTTCCCGCCGTGCTCGGTCGCGAGGTGCGCGTGCTGGGTGCGCCCTGTGTCGGACGCTGCGCCGCGGCGCCCGTCGTCGTCGTGCATCAGCATCCGGTCGAGCGCGCGACCGTCGAAAAGGTCGCGCACGCGGTCAGAAACCGACTGCGCAACTGTCCAGTGGCGCCGTACCTGAGCTATGGTCGATACCGCAAGGAGGGCGGCTACCGGCTGCTTCGAGATTGTCTGGACGGCGCCATGGACCGGGAGAAGCTCTTCGGCATCATCGAGCGTTCGGGTTTGCGCGGACTGGGCGGCGCCGGCTTTCCGGCCGCGCGCAAATGGCGCATCGTCTGGAACGAGCCGGCGCCGCGCCTCATGGCGGTCAACATCGACGAGGGCGAGCCCGGCACGTTCAAGGATCGCCACTATCTGGAACGCGATCCGCACCGCTGCCTGGAAGGAATCCTGGTGGCGGCCTGGGCCACGGGCTGCAGCGCGGTCTATCTCTATCTGCGCGACGAATATGCGGGCTGCCGGCTGATCCTGGAGAAGGAGCTGGCGGCATTGCAGGCTGACCCGCCGTGCGCGGTGCCGCCCATGCACTTGCGGCGCGGGGCGGGCGCGTATATCTGCGGCGAGGAGTCGGCGATGATCGAGTCGATCGAAGGCAAGCGCGGCATGCCACGGCTGCGACCGCCTTACGTCGCGCAGGTCGGCCTTTTCGGGCGGCCCACCCTCGAGCACAACCTGGAAACCTGCTACTGGGTGCGCGAGATCGTCGAGCGGGGCGCGGAATGGTTCGCCTCGCAGGGACGGCGCGGGCGCAGCGGGCTGCGCTCTTTTTCGGTGTCGGGCCGTGTCAAGAGACCCGGGGTGCATCTCGCGCCGGCCGGGATCACCGTCAAAGAGCTGATCGACGAGTATTGCGGCGGCATGCTGGACGGGCACAGCTTCTACGCCTACCTTCCGGGCGGCGCCTCCGGAGGGATTCTGCCCGCCGCGCTGGGCGACGTTGCGCTCGATTTCGACACGCTCGCGCCCTACGGTTGTTTCATCGGCTCGGCGGCGATCATCGTGCTCTCCGACCACGACAAGGCCTGGCTCGCGGCGCGCAACCTGATGAAGTTCTTCCGCGACGAGTCCTGCGGCCGATGCACGCCGTGCCGGGTGGGGACCGAGAAGGCGCTGGCGCTGATCCGGACCAGCGCCTGGGACCGGTCGCTGTTGAACGAGTTGTCGCAGGCGATGGCAGACGCGTCGATCTGTGGTCTGGGACAGGCGGCACCCAATCCGCTGCTCAGTGTGATGAAATACTTTTCGCACGAGCTCGAGTGAATCGTCGGAACGCAACGTCACGACAAAGGCACTGAAGGCAAAGGAGCACGCCATGCCGGTGAGCGGTACGATGCATGGGTCGATCTCATTCAAGCTCAACGGCACCGAGGTTCATGCGGTTGCCGGACAGACCATCATCGAGGTCGCGAGGTGCCACGGCATGGAGATTCCCTCTCTGTGCTACAAGCCGGGCTACCGTCCCGACGGCAACTGCCGCGCCTGTGTGGTCGAGATCAAGGGCGAGCGCGTGCTGGCGCCTTCGTGCTGCCGCCATCCGGCCGCGGGAATGGAAGTCGAGACCGCCAGCCCGCGGGTGCTGGCGTCGCAGAAGATGGTGCTCGAGCTGCTGCTTGCCGACATGCCGGACGCGCAGTATCGGCTCGACTCCGAGCTCATTCGCTGGAAACGCAAACTGGGTATCGGTCGGCCGCGATTCGCGCCGCGCGAACAGCCGGCGGCGGACCTCTCGCACCCGGCGATCGCGGTCAACCTCGACGCCTGCATCCAGTGCACGCGTTGCGTGCGCGCCTGCCGGGAAGAGCAGGTCAACGACGTCATCGGCTACGCTTATCGTGGCGGGCGCTCGAAGATCGTGTTCGATTTCGGCGATCCGATGGGAAACTCCACATGCGTGGCTTGCGGAGAGTGCGTTCAGGCCTGCCCGACCGGTGCACTGATGCCGGCGAACAACGTCGGCATGCAGCCGATCGACAAGACGGTGGAGTCGGTGTGCCCGTACTGCGGCGTGGGCTGCCGGCTCGCCTATCACGTCAAGGACAACCGGATCCTCTACGTCACAGGCAAGGACGGTCCGGCCAACCGCGGGCGCCTTTGCGTCAAGGGTCGCTACGGCTTCGACTACGTGCACAACCCGCAGCGGCTCCTCAAGCCGCTCATCCGCAAGCCTGGCGTGCCGAAAAGCCGGGACTTCGTGGTCGACCCGGCGCGCTGGCAGGAGGTGTTCCGCGAAGCGAGCTGGGAGGAGGCGCTCGACCTGGCGGCGGGCCGGCTGAGGGAAATCCGCGACAGCCACGGCAGGTACGCGCTGGCCGGGTTCGGCTCCGCCAAGGGCAGCAACGAGGAAGCGTACCTGTTCCAGAAGCTGGTGCGCACCGGGTTCGGCTCGAACAACGTCGATCACTGCACCCGGCTGTGCCACGCTTCCTCGGTGGCGGCGCTGCTTGAAGGAATCGGCTCGGGCGCGGTGTCCAACCCGGTGAACGATTGCCGCAACGCCGAGGTGATCTTCGTGATCGGGGCGAATCCGGCCGGCAACCATCCGGTGGCCGCTACGTGGTTCAAGAATGCGGCCAAGAAGGGCGCGAAGCTGATCGTCGCCGACCCGCGTCACACCGAACTTGCCCGGCACGCGACCTGGTTCCTGCAGTTCCGGCCCGATACGGACGTCGCGCTGCTCAACGCGATGATGCACGTCATCGTGCACGAGGGATTGATCGATCGGGCGTTCATCGCCAGCCGCACCATCGGCTTCGAGGACCTGAAAGCCAACGTCGAGGGCTATGGCCCGGAAGCGATGGCGCCGGTGTGCGGGATCCCTCCCGCGACGATCAGGACCGTGGCGCGCGCCTATGCGACTTCGCGGGCCTCCATGATCTTCTGGGGCATGGGAATCTCCCAGCACGTGCACGGCACCGACAACGCCCGCTGCCTGATCGCGCTGGCCTTGATGACCGGCCAGATCGGTCGTCCGGGCACCGGTCTGCACCCGCTGCGCGGACAGAACAACGTGCAGGGCGCCTCCGACGCGGGGCTGATCCCGATGATGCTGCCCGATTATCACCGCGTGGATGACGAACGGTTGCGCGCGCGCTACGAACAGCTGTGGGGCACCGCACTGGATCCCAAGCCCGGATTGACCGTGGTGGAAGTCATGAAGGCCGCGCTCGAGCGCGACATCCGCGGCATGTACATCATGGGGGAAAACCCCGCCATGTCCGACCCCGATCTGAATCACGCGCGCCAGGCGCTGGCTGGTCTCGACTGGCTGGTCGTGCAGGACATTTTCCTCACCGAGACCGCCTATCTGGCCGACGTAGTGCTGCCGGCCAGCGCCTGGCCCGAGAAGACGGGTACCGTGACCAATACCGATCGCATGGTCCAGCTCGGACGCGGGGCAATCGAGCCTCCGGGCGAGGCCAGGCCCGACCTGTGGATCATCCAGGAGATGGCGCGCCGCCTCGGCCTGGACTGGCGTTACCGGGGCCCGGAGAGCGGTGTGGCCGAGGTTTTCGACGAGATGCGCCGCGCCATGCCTTCGATCGCGGGGATCACGTGGCAACGGCTGGAACGCGAATCGTGCGTGACCTATCCCTGTGCGCATGAGCGCGATCCCGGACAGCCCGTGGTGTTCGGCGAACGGTTTCCCACGCCGACCGGCAAGGGCCGCTTCGTCCCGGTGAGCATCATTCCCGCGGCCGAGCAGCCCGACGGCGATTATCCGCTGGTGCTGATCACCGGCCGGCAGCTGGAGCACTGGCACACCGGCGCGATGACCCGCCGCTCCTCGGTTCTGGACGCGATCGAACCGGAGCCGACCGCTTCGCTAAATCCGTCCGATCTCGCCCGCATGGAGATCCGACCGGGCGAGCCGATCACGGTGGCGTCGCGGCGCGGGAAGATCGCGCTCTACGCGCGCGCCGATGAAGCCACACCGCCCGGCGCGGTGTTCATTCCGTTCTGCTTCTACGAAGCGGCGGCCAATCTGCTGACCAACCCGGTGCTCGATCCCTTCGGCAAGATTCCTGAATTCAAGTACTGTGCAGTGCGCGTGGACAAAGGCGGGCAGTTGCCCGCCACCCGACTTTACGGCGGCAGCGCTGTCGCTTCGCGCTGATCCGGGAAGTGGGCGAGGGAGATAGAGAGTGATTCGACTTTGCGATTGAACGAGAATGGACGATCTCAGTCATCTGCTGAAAAACAACCGAGCCTGGGCCGAAGGCATACGGCGCGCGGAGCCGGACTTCTTCGACCGGCTCTCGCGCATCCAGACGCCCGACTACCTGTGGATCGGCTGTTCCGACAGCCGCGTGCCCGCCAACCAGATCACCGGGCTTGCTCCTGGCGAGGTCTTCGTGCATCGCAATGTCGCCAACGTGGTGGTGCATTCGGATCTGAACTGTCTCTCGGTGCTGCAGTATGCGGTGGACGTGCTGAAGGTGAAACACGTCATTGTTTGCGGCCACTACGGTTGCGGTGGTGTGATCGCGGCGCACGATCGCTTGAAGCTCGGCCTCATCGACAACTGGCTGCGGCACGTGCAGGACATCGCGCAGAAGCACCACGGTCAGCTCGCCTTGCTGAGCGACCGGGAGCAGCGCCTGCAGCGCTTGTGCGAGCTCAACGTCGTCGAGCAGGTGTTCAACGTGGCCCGCAGCACGGTGCTGCAGGATGCCTGGGCCAGAGGCCAGGCCGTGAGCGTTCACGGCTGGATCTACGGGCTGCGCGACGGCCTGCTGCGCGACCTGCAGATGACGGTGGCCTCGCCGGGGCAACTCGAGGCGCGCTACGAAGCGGCGGTGCAGGCGATCGTGGAGGATCCGGTCAAGGCGGCCTTGCGCGACTCCCGGCTCGGGTTCTGATCGCTCGACCGGGCGGCGCAGCCAACCCTCTCTCGCCGCATTCCCTGGACAGTGCTGCACCGCGCTCTTGACCTGAGCGAGCGGAGCCGAGCAGGAGAAGGGCAATGAACGCGACGCACAGTTCGGCGGCTTGCCGAAGGGCGGGTCGACCTTTGCAAAGCCGAGGTGCTAAGCCGCAGCCAAAGGCACGAAGCCACGAAGAGAAGCGCAAATTGAACGTCCTCCTCCGTGTCCGTCGTGGTTCAGGTGTCTCTCAGGCTTCTTCCTCGGGTTCGAAGCGAAGCGCCACACCGTTGTTGCAGTAGCGCAGTCCGGTCGGCGGCGGACCGTCGTCGAATACGTGTCCCTGGTGGCCGCCGCAGCGCGAGCAATGGTACTCGGTGCGCACCATGAAGAACTTGTGATCCGGGCGCGTCTCCAGCGCGCCGGGAATGGCGGTGAAGAAACTGGGCCAGCCGGTGCCGCTGTCGAATTTCATCTCCGAGCGGAACAGCGGCTGGCCGCAGCCGGCGCACACGAAGGTCCCTTTGCGGTATTCCTTGTTGAGCGGGCTGGTGAAGCGGCGTTCGGTGCCTTCCTCGCGCAGCACATGGTATTGCTCCGGGGTCAGCAGCTTCCTCCATTCCTCTTCCGACCTCGTCACCCTGGTGCTCATAGCTCAAAAGGACTCCGAATCATCTTTAGATCAACCCCTCGAGGAGCTGGACGTCGACGAGGGCACCGGCGTCCAGGTTGCCGGTCTCTGCGGGCAGGATGATGAAGCAGTCGGCCTGACTCATCGAAGAAAGGATTCCCGATCCCTGGTCTCCGGTGGTGCGCACCGTCCATTGTCCGTCGGCGCCGCGCGAAAGAACGCCGCGCTGGAACTCGGTTCGCCCCGCTGCCTTCTTGATCGCCGAGGTGCACCTGACCTTGAGCGTGGGCAGCGGCCTGATTCCGGTCTGTCCCTGCAGGATCAGCAGCGCATCGCGCACGAACTGATAGAAAGTCACCATCACGGCGACCGGATTGCCCGGCAGGCCGAAGAAATGGGCATTGCCGAGCCTGCCGTAGGCGAGCGGCCGGCCGGGCTTCATGGCGATCTTCCAGAACAGGACCTCTCCCAGACGATCGAGGATCTGCTTCACGAAATCCGCTTCCCCGACCGATACTCCGCCACTGGTGATCACCACGTCCGCCGCCCGCGAGGCTTCGGCGAACGCGTGTTCGACTGCCTCCGGCGTGTCGCGAATGACGCCCATGTCCAGCACTTCGCAGCCCAGCCGCACGAGCATGCCGTAGAGGGTGTAGCGGTTGCTGTCGTAAATCTGCCCCGCACCCAGCGGCTGGCCGATCGACACCAGTTCGTCCCCGGTAGAGAAGAAAGCCACCCGCAGCCTGCGATAGACGCAAACCTCGCCGATGCCGAGCGAAGCGAGCAACCCGAGCTCGGCCGCGCGCACGGGTCGTCCTCGTCCGATCGCAACCGCGCCCCGGCGCAAATCCTCGCCTGCGCTGCGAGTATTGGCCCCCTTCTGCGCTACGGAGGTGACGCTAACCCGATCTGCGGAAGGTTTCGCACGCTCCTGCATGATCACGGTGTCCGCACCCGCCGGCATTACCGCACCGGTCATGATGCGCACGGCCTGGCCGGGGCCCACGGTCCCCGCGAACGGTCTGCCGGCAAAAGCGCTGCCCACGACCTGGAGCGTCGTTTCGCCGCCGGGCACGAGATCCGCGAAGCGCACCGCATAGCCGTCCATCGCCGAGTTGTCGTGTTGCGGCACGTCGATCGGGGAAATCACGTCTTCGGCGAGCACGCGTCCGAGCGCAGCCCGGATGTGCACGCGCTCGATGGTCGACACCGGCGCCAGAACGGAGCGGATGAACTCGCGCGCCTTGTCGACCGGCATCGAATTCGGGTCGTAATCCTCCGCGCAGGACAGTTCTCTCAGGCTCTTCGGAAGTTGCATTCTTGAATTACACCATCAAGCAAACCGAGGAAGAGTGAAACACGAAGGCACGAAGCAAGTCCGGATCGGGATTCTCTTGCAGGAATCCGGCCATGGCCGCGACACCGGGCATTCGCATCTGGCGCATGGTTCAGAGGACGCTTTCAGCAGCCTTTTTCTTCGTGTCTTCGTGTTTCGCTCTCGATCCTTTCTTGCCGTAACCGCTTGCCATTTACCCGCCGATGTAGGACATCTCGATCTTGCGCAGCCGCGCGGTCTCGGCCGTGCGGACCTCGGAATAGCGGTCGGCGCGCGTGCGCCAGACGCGGGCGATGATCTCGGCGAGCGCGTCATCCGAGGCGCCGCTGCGCAGCGGCTCGCGCAGATCGGTACCGGCGGTCGCGAACAGGCAGGTGTAGAGCCGGCCCTCGGCCGACAGGCGCGCTCGGGTACAGTCGCGGCAGAACGCCTGGGTCACGGAAGAGATGAAACCGATCTCGCCTTGGCCGTCCCGATAACGCCAGCGCTCGGCGACTTCTCCGCGATAGTTCGGTTCCAGGGATTCGATCGGGAACACCGCGTCGATGCGGGCGACCAGTTCGCGCGAAGGCACGACGTGGTCCATGCGCCAGCCATTGGTGGAGCCCACGTCCATGTATTCGATGAAGCGCAGGATGTGCCCGGTGCCTCGGAAGAACCGCGCCATGTCCACCACCGTGTGGTCATTGACGCCGCGCTTGACCACCATGTTGATCTTGAGCGGCTTCAAGCCGACGCGGTCGGCCTCTTCGATGCCTTCCAGCACCTTCGCGACCGGGAAGCCGACGTCGTTCATGGCGCGGAATACAGCGTCGTCCAGGGAGTCGAGGCTCACCGTCACGCGCCTGAGGCCCGCGTCCTTCAAGGCTTGCGCCTTCTGCTTGAGCAGAGAACCGTTGGTCGTCAGGGTGAGATCGAGACCCGCCTCCCGCGCCAGCAGCTCGATCAGTTTCTCGAGCTGGCGGCGCACCAGCGGCTCGCCGCCGGTGATGCGTACTTTCTCGATACCGTACCCGCGGAACACGCGGACGAGCCGGTGGATCTCGTCGAAGGTCAGCAACTGGGCGCGCTCGAGAAACTGGAAATCGCGCCCGTAGACCTCCTTGGGCATGCAGTAGGTGCAGCGGAAGTTGCAGCGGTCCGTAACCGAGATCCTCAGGTCGCGCAGCGGCCGGCCGCGCACATCGACCAGCGCCGGCTGATCCGGGACGGTTGCAGAGGCTGCGGACATCGGCGTGGCGCGCTCCTCGAGGATCGTTATTCTGCGAGAATGACGAGCATTATATCCAATTGGACACAACGAGGCTCGTGCGCATGCGCCGTCTCTGCGCTCTGTTCGCCGCGTCACTGATGACCCTTCCGGGGGCGCCGGCTCTGGCCCAGCGCGACATCCGGCTGGCGACCACCACCAGCACCGACAACTCCGGTCTGCTGCGCTTTGTGCTGCCGAAGTTCGAGGCCGTGTACGGTGTGCCGGTCCGGGTGATCAGCGTCGGCACCGGCAAGGCCCTGAAAGTGGGCGAGAACGGCGATGTCGACGCGCTGCTGGTGCACTCCCGTCCCGATGAAGAACGTTTCGTGGCCGAAGGCTACGGGGTGAACCGGCGCGAGGTGATGTACAACGACTTCGTCTTGGTGGGACCGGATTCCGACCCTGCGCGCGTGCGGGGCCTGCGCGACGTGCTCGAAGCCTTGCGCCGCATTGCCCAGACAAAGTCCCTGTTCGTGTCGCGCGGCGACGACTCCGGCACGCACAAGATGGAACTGGGATGCTGGCGGGCGCTCGGCATCGACCCGCAGTCGAACCCGAGCTACCGCTCGGCAGGACTGGGTATGGGCGAGGTACTGATGATAGCCTCCGAGCTGCAAGCCTACGCGCTGGCCGACCGGGCCACCGACGCTGCCATGCGCGGCAAGACGGCTCTGTCCGTGCTGGTCGAAGGCGATCCGAAGCTGTTCAACCGGTACGGAATCATCGCGGTGAACCCGGCAAAGCATCCGGGCGTGAACTACGCGGGTGCGATTGCGCTGATCGACTGGATCACCTCCGAGCAAGGGCAGCGGGCGATTGCGGATTTCCGGATACAGGGCCGGCAGGTCTTCTTCCCTTCTGCGAGATAGACGCGAGTGGGGATCGTCGAAACCACCGTCGAAGCGCTGCGGCTGCTGGCGAGCCTGGACCCTGTGCTGTGGGGCGTCGTCTGGGTGTCGCTCAAGGTGTCGGTGGGCGCGCTGCTGCTGATCTCGCCTGTGGCGATCGCGGCGGGCTACCTGCTCGCCGTTCGCCGATTTCCGGGACGCCGTTTGCTGATCGTTCTGACTCAGGCGCTGTTCGCTTTTCCGACTGTGGTCGTGGGGTTGCTGCTCTACATGCTGCTGTCGCGGCAGGGGCCTTTCGGCTCGATGCAACTGCTGTTTACGCAGACCGCGATGGTGATCGGCCAGATGGTGATCGCCGCGCCGATCCTGGTGGCGTTCACGCTCTCGGCGGTGCAGGGCGCCGATCCGCGCGCCCGGGAAACCGCGATCGTGCTGGGCGCCGGAGCGCTGCGGGTTGCATGGACGGTGCTGCGCGAGATGCGTTTCGCCGTGATGGCCGCGGTGTTCAACGGATTCGGGCGAGTGATCTCCGAAGTCGGCTGCTCGCTCATGGTCGGGGGCAACATCGCGGGGCTCACCCGCAACATTCCCACCGCGATCGCGCTCGAGACGACCAAGGGCGAGTTCGCCCAGGGTGTGGCGCTCGGGCTGGTACTGATGGCGCTGGCGCTCGGCGTCAACTTCGCCATGGCCTGGGCACAGGGGGCCGGAGCCCTGCGCCGGTGAACGCGCTCCTCGAAGTCGAGGGCTTGAAGGTGCGGGCGGGCGAGGCGTTGCTCGTCGCCATCGCACGGCTGAAGCTGGAGCGCGGGCGCGGCTATCTGGTGAGCGGGGAGAATGGAGCGGGAAAGACGACGCTGCTGCGCGCCCTGGCCGGGCTCGAACGCGCGCAAGCCGACCGTTTCGTCTTCGATGCGCAGGCGTTTGCGCTCGCGCCTTATCCGAAGGCGCTGCGCCGGCGGATCGCTTTCGTCCACCAGCACCCCTATGTCTTCGACGGCAGCGTAGCGGACAACCTCGCCTACGGACTGCGCGCCGCGGGAATGAGGACGTCCAAGATCGCGGACAGGGTGGCCGATGGCGCGGCGTGGGCCGGGATCGGGCACCTCGCGCAGCGCGACGCGAAGCTGCTCTCGGCGGGCGAGAAACAGCGGCTCGCGCTCGCCCGCGCCCATCTGCTCGCCCCGGAACTCTACCTGCTCGACGAGCCGACCGCGAACCTCGACGAAGAGGGCCGGCGCATCGTGATTTCCCTGATCGAGGCGATCGCGCGCGAGGGCAGAACGCTGCTCATCGCCTGCCACGACCGCGAGCTGCTCGCGCTGCCCGCCGTGGAACGTCTGCACCTGGTGAAGGGGCGCTTGGACGGTCAAACATAAGCGATCGCGCGGCCGCAACCCACGATCGCGATCCACAGCAGCAGCGATACGGTGGCATGCAGCCTGGCGGCCGGCGGCGAGGGCATTCCCATGTCCCAGGTCGCGACCGAACGGTAGGCTCCCAAATGAAACGCGGCGGCATTGGCGCCGGCGCACAGCAGCAGCACCATTTTCAGGATGAAGGCGGGGTTGGACACCAGTGCGGCGGCGTCGGCGAGGAACATGAGCAACCCGGTAGGCACGACCAGGATCAGGCTCGCGGCTGACCAAGGCAGCAGATGCGCGCCCAGCTTGCGTACCGGCAGGCGGTCGGAGAGTCCCAGCACGCGCAGGTCGAACATGACCACCGCGCCCACGAGCACGATGAAACCGAGAATGTGCGCGGTTTCCACTACTGGATAGAGCCACAGGGACTCGCGCATCGCCACCGCGATGGCGACCTCCTGCAGTCTTTCCAGCGGCGTTTCGAGGGTCAACGCAACTCGACCGTCTTACCGTCGATGGTGATGCGTTCGGCACGCATCTCATCGCCGCGCTGACGGCTGGGATAGCCTTCGACGGTCGCCGTCAGGCCGGCCTTGAGCGCATCTCCGGGAATTCCGCGCATGGCCATCCGCGAGGGCGGCGCCAGCACCGCCTCCCAGGTTTTCTCGGCCGTCTTGAGCCTGATCGTGGCATGCGGATAGCTGTAGCTCGCCTCGACGATCGTGCCGGTCAGGACCAAGGTGTGACCGGCGTCGTAGCTGCTCCAGCCGTGGTGTGCCAGTGCGCTGATCGGAACGGCAAGAAAGACTGCGAAGGCAAAGAGGGCTGACTTCATGGCTGTCTAGGACTCCGGTGTCAGGGTCGAAAAAAAGGACCGGGCGCCCGCATCCGTTTACTATAATCGCCAGGTCCGCGCGGTGAAACCACATTCCTGCGCTCCACTCATGGTTATGGTCACAGACGCGATGGCGGTCAGAAAGTTCGATGTGTCGGTCGTGATGTCGCTGCTTCGCGACGGCAATCGCTGGGTGGCGCAGCACTGGGAGGCGCGGGGCGTTCTCGTGGGCCGATCGGCGGAGGCGGCGCGCCGCGTCCTGGTCGACACCGGGCGCGAGCGCCAGGTTCTGTTCGGTGGCCATGTCATCGAGTTGCGTCGCGACGAAGCGCAGGGCTACTACCTCAACGTGACTTCGCCCCGTCCGAGCGCATTCGTCCTGTGGCGCATGCGCGACGAGGAAGCGATTCCGGTGCTCGTCACCGCGAGCTACGAGGAGGCGGCGCGCTGGCTGGACGCGGGCGAACAGGTCGATGCGGTTGCGCTGCCGCCGGAGCTGGTCGAGCCCATCGCGCGATTCGCGCAAGAACACTACAAGCCCGAGGTCAGGAGCGGCCGAAAGCGCGAGCGCGCGATGTCCCGGGACAGCCGATGAGCGACACGCCGGAATCGTTCCTGCGGCGCTGGTCGCGACTCAAGCGCGAAGGCGAAGCGGCGCAGCCCGAACCTGTCGGGCGCGACGACGAGGAGCCGCCGCCGTTGCCGCCGATCGAGGAACTGGGTCCCGATTCCGATTACAGCGCCTTTCTGCACCCGAAAGTGGATCCGCAGCTGCGCCGTGCGGCGCTGAAGAGACTGTTTTCGTCCGAACGATTCAAGGCGATGGACGGGCTGGACGTGTATGTCGGCGACTACTCGAAACCCGAGCCGCTGGCGGCCGGCGTAGCGGTGCTGCTGCGTCATGCCTGCGCCGCACTCGCGCTGGACCGGGAAGCGCAGAGTTCGGCGGGCGCTGGGCGGCCCGAGGCGCACGCGCCAGAGCAGCCGCTCCGCGGCGATGAGACCGATCCAGCCTCGCCGACGGACAAAGATCCGCGAGCGCTATGACGCACGGCGCGAGTCTGGGCGAAGCGAGGAACAGCGCGACGCCCGGAGGACCCATCAGCCCGGCACTGGCCGCGCTGGCCGCGGCCGCCGCTCTGCCGCCTCCCGAACCGGTGCCGAGCGTGGTCTACCGTTCCCGGGGGCGGACCTTGGTCGTGGGCCCGGCCAACGAAGTGCTGCCAAGGGCCGGCGAACTGGCCGCCACCCTGCCGGTGACCGCGCTGGTGACCGACGGAACGGCCGGTCGCGCAGCGCCGGCGTTGACCGTGCTCTGCGGCCGGCCGGTGGAAGCGCACGGCTATCTGGGCAATTTCACCGTGCGCTGGGAACCGGACGCCCCGCTGGAAGCCTCCGAGCGCCCGCGCAGCGCGGTCTTCGACCTGATTCTGGATCTGGGCGAGGCGCCGCTGTTCACGATGCCGCAACCGCCGCAGGGATACTTCGCCCCGGGACGCGATGAGCGCGCCGTGCGCGCCGCTCTGGAGGAAATCCGCGAGGCGGTCGGCGAGTTCGACAAGCCGAAGTACTTTCTCTATGACGCGTCGATCTGCGCGCACAGCCGCTGCGGCCTTGAAGGCTGCGATCGCTGCATCGAAGTGTGCTCGACGCGGGCCATTTCCGCTGCGGGCGATCGCGTCGGGGTGGACGCGCACCTGTGCATGGGCTGCGGAGGCTGCGCCACGGTATGTCCCTCAGGAGCGATGTCCTACGCCTTTCCGAAAGTCGACTACCAGGGCGACCGCATCCGGGCAATGCTGGAGGCATTTCACGCGGCCGGCGGGCGCGCGGCCTGTCTGCTGTTGCACGACGGGAGCGCCGCGCGGCTGATCGAGGCGCTGGAGCAGCGCGCGGCCGTGCCCGAGCGGGTCATCGCGCTGCCGGTGCACCACATCGCTTCGGTCGGGCTCGATCTGGCACTGGGTGCCATTGTGCTCGGTGCGAACCAGTGCCTCGTGTTGTCTGCCGCCACCGAGCCGGAAGCCTACCGCACGGCGCTCTCGCAGCAGCTCGAGTACGGACGACTTCTGCTCGAGGCGCTGGGTTACGGCTCGCGCCACTTGGGGCTGGTCGTGGCCACCGACGCCGCAGCGCTGGAAGATGCGCTGCGTGCCCTGGAGCCTGCCGAACACTGCCCGCCGCCGGCGAAGTTCCGGCTCTTCGACCGCAAGCGCACGACGTTGTGGTTCGCGATCGACCATCTGGCCGCGCATGCCCCCGCGCCAGGGGAGGCGGTGCAGATGCCGGCGGGCGCACCCTTCGGCGCCGTACGAGTGAACCGTGAGAGCTGCACGCTGTGCATGGCCTGCGTCGGGACCTGTCCGGAGAACGCGCTGCTCGACGGCAGAGACCGGCCGCAATTGCGGTTTGTCGAAGCCAACTGCGTGCAGTGCGGACTGTGCGAGCGGGCCTGCCCCGAGGACGCGATCTCGCTCGTGCCGCGAGTGGCGCTTGGCGCAGACGCGAAACGCGAAGTCGTGTTGAACGAGGACACGCCGTTCCGCTGTATCCGCTGCGGCAAGGAGTTCGCGGCCACCCGCGTGATCGACCGGATGGTCGGCCGCCTGGTGGAGCATCCGATGTTCTCGTCACCCGAAGCGCTCAGGCGCCTTCGCATGTGCGCAGACTGCCGGGTCGTCGACCTGATGCAGGGTCGCGACGAGGTCAGCATCTTCGACCTGAAACCATGAGCACGCTCGCTTTGCCAGACAATGAGGCATTGGCGGCAGAAGACGCCGCGCGCGCGGACCTCTACGCCCTGCTGGCTGCCCTGTGGGCTTCAGCGCCGGCGCCGTCCTTGCTGCAGGCCGTGGCGGCGGCGGACGACATCGGGGCGGCCGCCGAGGGGGATCCTCCTCTTGCCCGCGAATGGCGCCGCCTGCAGGCGGCATGCGCGGTGACGGACCCCGAAGCGGTGCGAGCGGAGTACAGAGACCTGTTCATCAGCGTGGGCGAGCCCCCGGTGGTGCTCAACGCCTCCTGGTACCTGACCGGCTTCCTCAACGAGGTTCCGCTCGCCGAGCTGCGCGACGACCTCGCGCGTCTAGGCTTTTCTCGCTTACAATCGGCCGTCGAGACCGAAGACCACATCGCGGCGCTGCTGGAGGCGATGCGGCTGCTGATCGTCACGCGGCAAGACGATCCGGCGGGCGGCTTCGAGACTCAGAAGGCGTTCTTTTTCCGCCATCTGAAGCCGTGGTACACGAAGCTCGCGGCGCGAGTGGAGCAGACCGAAGGGGCGAACTTCTACCGGAACGTGGTCGCGCTGACCCGGGTCTTCCTCGACACCGAGTCGGCGCAGTTCGAAAATTACTAGCCGGCGCGCATCGGCACGCGCGCCGCACGAGGAGGAAGTCGATGAGCAAGCCCGCACGCAGGCGTTTTCTTGCCACACTGGGGCTGGGCGGCGCCGGGGTCGCGGTCGCGGCCCTTTCCGGTCAGCGCCATACGACTGCTGCAGCCGAGGGGCCGCCGCTCGCCGCCGACTCGAAGCACTCCAAGGGTTATCGCCTGACTGCACACGTGCGCAATTACTACCGTACCGCGCGCGTGTAAAGGAGGAGAGTCATGTTGCTTCGCAAGATCAGCGCTAGCCGCGGTGAGGCGAGCGCACGACCCATGTCCGCCTGGCCGGTCGCCTCTACCCTGGACCGGCGGAGTTTCCTGAAGCGGGCCGGGCTGACCGTCGGCGCAGGCGCCGCGATCAGCCAGTTGCCGTTCAACGTGATCGGCCGCGGGCAAGCGGCCTCCAGCGCGCAGGAGGGCAACGTCGAGGTCAGGCGCACGGTCTGTACCCACTGTTCGGTGGGCTGCGCGATCGACGCCGTCGTGGAAAACGGCGTGTGGATCCGGCAGGAGCCGGTGTTCGACTCCCCGATCAACATGGGCTCGCATTGCGCGAAGGGTGCTTCGGTGCGCGAGCACGGTCACGGCAACGCGCGGCTGCGCTACCCGATGAAGCTCGTGAACGGCAAGTACGAGCGCATTTCATGGGATCAGGCGATCAACGAGATCGGCGACAAACTGCTCGAGATCCGCCAGGCGAGCGGCCCCGACGCGGTGTTCTGGGTGGGCTCCAGCAAGCACTCCAACGAGCAGGCCTTCCTGCTGCGCAAGTTCGTCTCGTTCTGGGGCACGAACAACTGCGACCACCAGGCGCGCATCTGTCACTCGACCACGGTCGCGGGTGTGGCCAACACCTGGGGCTACGGCGCGATGACCAACTCCTACAACGACATGCAGAACTCGAAGTGCATGTTGTTCATCGGCTCCAATGCCGCCGAGGCGCACCCGGTCTCCTTGCTGCACATCCTGCACGCCAAGGAGAAGGGCTCGAAGATGATCGTGGTCGATCCACGCTTCACCCGCACCGCGGCCAAAGCCGACCATTACGTGCGCATCCGACCTGGCACCGACATTCCGTTCGTGTGGGGCGTGCTCTACCACATCTTCAGGAACGGATGGGAAGACCGCAAGTACATCGCCGATCGCGTGTACGGGATGGAAGAAGTGCGCAAGGAAGTCATGAAGTGGACACCCGAGCGCGTGAAGGACGTCACCGGCGTGGACGAGAAGGACGTCTTTCTGGTCGCCAAGACCATGCACGAGAACCGGCCGGGAACTGTCGTGTGGTGCATGGGTGTGACCCAGCACACGGTGGGCAACGCCAACGTGCGCACGCTGTGCATCCTGGAGCTGGCGCTGGGCAACATCGGCGTGTCCGGGGGCGGTGCCAACATCTTCCGCGGCCACGACAACGTGCAGGGCGCGACCGATGTCGGTCCCAACCCCGAGTCGCTTCCGGGTTACTACGGCCTGGCGGAAGGCGCCTGGAAGCACTGGTGCGCGGTGTGGGGCGTGGACTACGAATGGGTGAAGAGCCGCTATGTTTCCAAGGAGATGATGGAGAAGCCCGGCATGACCGTGTCGCGCTGGATCGACGGCGTGCTGGAGGCGAACGAGCACATCGACCAGGGTCCGAACCTGCGCGCGCTCATCTACTGGGGCCACGCGCCGAACAGCCAGACGCGTGGCGCCGAGATGAAGCAGGCGATGGAGAAGCTGGATCTGATGGTCATCATCGACCCTTATCCCACCGCCGCCGCGGTCATGCCCGAGCGCAAGGAAGGCGTCTATCTGCTGCCGGCGGCCACCCAGTTCGAGACCTCGGGCTCGTGCACCGCGTCGAACCGTTCATTGCAATGGCGCGAGAAGGTAATCGAGCCGCTGTTCGAGTCCAAGCCCGACCACACGATCATGTATGCGTTCGCCAGGAAGTTCGGGTTTGCCGAGCAGCTGGTCAGAAACATCAAGCTGGTGAAGGACAAGGACGGCTGGGACGAGCCGGTACCCGAGGATATCCTGCGCGAGATCAACCGCGGCACCTGGACGATCGGTTACACGGGGCAGTCGCCCGAGCGGCTCAAGCTGCACATGAAGCACATGCATACCTTTGATCCGGTGACACTGCGCGCCAGGGGCGGGCCGTGCGACGGCGACTACTTCGGCCTGCCGTGGCCGTGCTGGGGTACGCCCGCGCTCAAGCATCCCGGCACGCATGTGCTCTACAACACGGCGCTGGAAGTCAAGGATGGGGGATTGTGCTTCCGCGCCAACTTCGGCGTGGAACGCAACGGGGTGAGCCTGCTCGCGGCCGATGGCTCGCATCCGAAGAACTCGGACCTCGACGGCGGCTATCCGGAATTCGACCATGTCCTGCTCAAGAAGCTGGGCTGGTGGAATGAACTGACGCCCGAGGAGCAAAAGGCGGCGGAAGGCAAGAACTGGAAGACCGACCTGTCGGGCGGGATCATCCGGGTGGCGATCAAGCACGGCTGCGCGCCCTTCGGAAATGCGCGCGCGCGCGCGGTGGTGTGGAACTTCCCGGATCCGGTGCCGCTGCACCGTGAGCCGCTGTTCTCGGCGCGTCCCGATCTGATCGAACGCTATCCCACCCATGAGGACATGAAGACCTTCTGGCGGCTGCCCACGCTGTTCCGATCGGTGCAGGAAAAGAACCGCAGCGCCGTCCGGGATTATCCGATCATCCTGACCAGCGGGCGGCTGGTGGAGTACGAGGGCGGCGGAGAGGAAACGCGGTCCAATCCCTGGCTGGCCGAACTGCAGCAGGAAATGTTCGCCGAGATCAATCCCAGGGACGCCAACGATCAGGGTGTGCGCCACAACGAGTACATCTGGGTCGAGACCCCGGGCAAAGCGCGCATCAAGGTCAAGGCCCTGGTGACCGAACGCGTGGCGCCCGGCGTGATGTTCATGCCGTTCCACTTCGGCGGCTGGTGGATGGGCAAGGACCTGAAAGAGCGCTATCCCGAAGGTACTGCGCCGGTGGTGCGGGGCGAAGCGGTGAACACCGCAACGACCTACGGCTACGACTCGGTGACCATGATGCAGGAAGCCACCAAGGTGACGCTGTGCAGATTCACGCGCGCCTGAGTGAGGAGGCCGGACCATGGCGAGAATGAAATTCATCTGCGACGCGGAACGCTGCATCGAGTGCAACGCCTGCGTGACTGCGTGCAAGAACGAGCACGAGGTTCCCTGGGGCATCAACCGTCGCCGGGTGGTCACGATCAACGACGGGGTGCCGGGCGAGCGCTCGATCTCGGTGGCCTGCATGCACTGCTCCGACGCGCCGTGCATGGCGGTGTGCCCGGTGGACTGCTTCTACAAGACCGAGGACGGCGTGGTGCTGCACGACAAGGACCTGTGCATCGGCTGCGGCTACTGCTTCTACGCCTGCCCGTTCGGTGCGCCGCAGTTTCCCCAGGCAGGCGCGTTCGGCGTGCGCGGCAAGATGGACAAGTGCACGTTCTGCGCCGGCGGGCCGGAGGAGAACGGTTCGCACGCGGAATTCGAGAAGTACGGGCGCAATCGCCTCGCCGAAGGCAAGCTGCCGATCTGTGCCGAGATGTGCTCGACCAAAGCGCTGCTGGGCGGCGACGGCGACGTGCTGGCCGACATCTACCGCGAGCGTGTGCTGATTCGCGGCAAGGGTGCGGAAGTATGGGGTTGGGGTACCGCCTACGGCCGTCCGGAGCCGAAGAAGGAGCCCGAGTCGTGAGGCTGCTGCTGTCGGGGTTGCTGGCGGTGCTCCTGGCCGGTTGCGGGGAAACGCCGCAGACGGTGCACTACCAGGGTGGAAAGTACGCCGGCAAGCCGGACACCCCGGCGTGGTTGTCCGATCAGTTCGGTGCCGACCGCGCGCAGTGGGAACGCGAGATCAAGGCGCGCAACCTCAAGCAGAGCGAGTTCACGCGAATGAAAGGGAGCGGCTGACATGCGGCTGCGCGCGGTGTTCATCGGCTGCTGGTTGGCGGTGTGTAGTGCGCTGGGCGGAGCGGTGGGCGCCGATCCGGCGCAAGACCAGGCCAAGCGCCAGGTCGAGCAGCCGCTGAACAACGCGCCGGCATGGCGCGAGGTCCGCTCGGGCGCAGCGCACACCACCCAGGTGCGGGGCCGCGAGAGCGGCGTGCTGATCCAGGCGAGCGGAGAGACCTGGCGGCAGATCCGCAACGGTCCGGTGACGCTGATCGGCGGCGCGCTGCTGATCCTGGTTCCGGTCGCGATCTATCTGTTCTACCGCAAGAGCGGGCCGATGAAGCTGCATGAGCCGCCCAGCGGGCGCAAGATCGAGCGCTTTACCCGCTGGGAGCGGATCGTCCACTGGTGCACGGCCGTGACGTTCGTGATCCTGGCAGTCACCGGCATTGTGCTGCTCTTCGGCAAGCACTTTCTGATTCCGGTGATCGGCTACAACGCGTTCTCGTGGCTGGCCACGGTGTCCAAGACCCTGCACAACTTCGTGGGCCCGCTGTTCATTTTCTCGGTGGCCTGCATGTTCTTCACCTACCTGCGCGACAACCTGTGGCGCAAAGCCGACTGGGAATGGCTGCGCAAGGCCCCGCTGGTGCTGACCGGAAAGGCGCACGTGCCTTCGGGCAAGTACAACGCCGCGGAGAAGGGCTGGTTCTGGGGCGGGGTGGCGTTTCTCGGGTTGATCGTCGGTGCATCGGGCCTGGTGCTCGATTTTCCCAACTTCGACCAGACGCGCTATACGATGCAGGTGGCCAACATCGTGCACGGCATCGGTGCGCTGCTGTTCGTCCTGGCCTCTTTCGGGCATATCTACATGGGCACGATCGGCACCGAAGGCGCCTACGAGGGAATGAAGACCGGCTTCGTGGATGAGATCTGGGCCAAAGAACACCACGAGCTGTGGTATCGGGAAGTCAAAGCCGGTGCGAGGGCGACCGCCGCCACGCCCGTGCAACGCGCGGGGGCACCGGGCTGAGCATGCAACGAGAGGCAAGCGGATGCGAGCAATATTGAGCGGCGTCGCTCTGGCCGCGCTGTTCGCGCTGTCGGCCGGCGCCGCATTCGGCCGTCTGCCCCCGCCCACGCCGGAAGAAGCGGCGAAGAAGCAGGCGGCCGCGGAGAAGAAAGCCAAGGAAGAAGAGGCGGCCAGGAAAGCCCTGGAAAGGGTGCAGGACCGCCTCGCCGCGCGTTACAAGCAGAAGAAGCGTCGCTGATCCGCCGGTGGGCCAGAAGGCATTCGGCTTTGCCGGCTTTTCGGGCAGCGGCAAGACCACGCTGCTCGAGCATCTGGTCCCGGTCCTGGTCGGGCGCGGGATGCGTGTCAGCGTGGTCAAGCACGCGCACCACAGCTTCGACATCGATCAACCGGGCAAGGACTCCTACCGCCATCGGATGGCCGGCGCGCAGGAAGTGCTGGTGTCGTCTCGCGCGCGCTGGGCACTCATGGCCGAGTTGCGCGGCGCACCCGAGCTGACGCTGGACCAGATCCTCTGCAAGCTCTCGCCCTGCGACCTGGTGCTGGTCGAAGGGTTCAAGCGCGAGCCCATCCCCAAGCTGGAGGTGCATCGCACGGCCAACGCCAAGGATTGGATCTTTCCCTCCGATGCCAGCGTGGTGGCACTGGCTACCGATGCACTCGAAATTCCGGGGGCGCCGCTGCCCCGTTTCGGCCTCGAAGAATACCAGCGGATCGCGGATTTCATCCTCGGCCACCTGCGGCTGCGCTGAGCCGCGCGCTAGAATAACGCCATGAAACCCGCAGACTCGCAGACTGCCGTGGTCCGGCTTCGCTACTTTGCCCGCCTGCGCGAAGCGCTGGACTGCAGCGAGGAGGAACTGGTCGTCCCGGCGGGCGTGCGCACGGTGAGCGACCTCATGGCCTTCCTGCGCACGCGCGGAGGCGCTTGGGCCGCGGAGCTGGCGGCGGGCAGGCCGGTGCTGGTCGCGGTCAACGAAGACATGGCCGACGCCGACAGGCCGATTGGCCACGGAGATACCGTGGCGTTCATGCCGCCGGTCACCGGAGGCTGACATGACCGTGCGCGTGCAAACCGAGGACTTCGACGCGGGCGCCGAGGCCGCGCGGCTGCGCGCGGGCAACCCGAAGATCGGTGCGGTCGCCAGCTTCATCGGCGTGGTACGCGATGTGAACGACGGGGATTCGGTGTCGGAACTCACGCTCGAGCACTATCCCGGCATGACGGAAAGGGCGCTGCAGAAGATCGTCGACGAGGCCAGGTCGCGCTGGGACCTCTACGATGTTTTGGTGGTCCATCGCGTAGGCCGGCTCAAACCGACCGATCAGATCGTGCTGGTCGTCGTGACGAGCGCGCATCGGAGCGAGGCCTTTCGCGCCTGCGAGTTCCTGATGGACTACCTGAAGACCCGCGCGCCGTTCTGGAAGAAGGAGCACACACCCGGCGGAACCCGCTGGGTCGATGCGCGCGCGTCGGACGATGCGGCTGCCTCGCGCTGGTCGTAATGTCCCGCGGCCGTAGCGCGGCACCGGCGTCCAGGGCGGCGCTCAAGCCGCAGATCCGCATCATGTTTCGCCGGGCGATCGCCATGGGTCCGGGCAAGGCGGATCTGCTGGAAGCCATCGCCGACACCGGATCCATCTCCGCTGCCGCGCGCAAGCTCGGCATGTCTTACCGCAGGGCCTGGCTGCTGGTGGACACCATGAACCGCTGCTTCGAGCGGCCGCTGGTCCAGACCGCCACGGGCGGCAGTCGCGGCGGGGGCGCCCGTGTCACGGAGCTTGGCCAGGACGTGATCCGGCGCTATCGCGCCATGGACCGCAAGGCCACGGCCGCGGTCGCCCGCGAGCTGGCCGAATTCGCCGCGCTGATGAGCAAGCCGCCTTCCCGCCAGAGTTCGCGTTCTTGACGGGCATCCGGCGAGCCGATAGCCTTCGGCTCGTTATATAGTTCCGTATACGACGCGCGCGGTCCGTGCCCACCTCTCCCGAAGTGCTGGTCCCGCTGCTGCTCACGCTCAAGGTAGCGGGCTGGGCCACGCTGTTTGCGTCCGTCATGGGTATCGGCGTCGGCTATGCGCTTGCGCGCGCGCGCTTCACGGGGCGCGACGTGCTCGATGCGGCGATGAGCCTGCCGATGTTGCTTCCGCCGACGGTGCTGGGGTATTACCTCCTGGTGCTGCTCGGACGGCGCGGCCCCGTTGGCGCCTGGCTGGAAGCCAACTTCGGGATCACGCTGGTCTTCACTTGGCAGGGCGCGGCGATCGCTGCCGCGGTGGTGGCCTTTCCGCTGGCCTACAAGGCGTCGCTCACTGCATTCGAGGGCGTGGACCGGCAGTTCGAGCAGGCGGCGAGGGTCCTCGGAAAATCCGAGTGGTCGGTGTTCGTGAGCGTCACGCTGCCGCTGGCCTGGCGCGGCATCCTGGCCGGCGCAATGCTCGGATTCGCGCGCGCCATGGGCGAGTTCGGCGCCACTTTGATGATCGCCGGCAATCTGCCGGGCAAGACCCAGACGCTGTCGATCGCGATCTACGACGCGGTGGAGGCGGGACGCGACGAGGTCGCCAACTTCCTCGTGATCCTGACTTCCACGGTGTGCATCGTCATCCTGGTGGCCTCCGGCAAGCTTCTGAAACCGCGCCAGCCTGCCTGAGCGCGCGGTGAGAATCGAGGTCGACATCCGCAAGACGCTGCGCTCCCAGGGCAGGGAGTTCCGTCTCGAGGTGGCCTTTACCTGTGAAGACGACATCAGCGTCATCTTCGGGCCTTCCGGCGCCGGCAAAAGCCTCACCCTGAAGGCGATTGCCGGGCTCGAGACGCCGGAAGGCGGGCGCATTGTGGTCGACGGCCGGGTGCTCTACGACAGCGCCAAGGCGATCGACGTCCCGGCGCGCCATCGCGGCGTGGGCTACCTGTTCCAAGACTACGCGCTGTTTCCGCATCTGACCGTGGAGCAGAACGTCGCGTTCGCGCTGCGGCCCTGGTGGCGGCGCGGCCTCGCGCCTGCCATGAACCGCCAGGTGACCGACGCGCTCGAGCTGTTCGATCTGAAGGGCCTGGAGCGCAGCTATCCCGCGCAGCTCTCCGGCGGCCAGCGCCAGCGCGTGGCGCTCGCGCGCGCGCTGATCCGCAAGCCCGCGGTGCTCCTGCTGGACGAACCGTTTGCGGCGCTCGACCCGCTGCTGCGCATCCGTACCCGGCAGGAGTTGCTGAACATCCAGTGGCTGTTCGGGGTACCGATGCTGGTGATCACCCATGATCCGCAGGATGTGGCCGCGCTTGCGGAGAAGGTGATCGTGCTGCGCGGGGGCAGAGTGGAGCGGGCGCTCGATCTGAAGGGCCCACCTTACCGGGATGCGCTCGGTACCCCGGTACGCGGGGCCATCCGCCAACTGCTGATGGAAACCTACGGGGTGGAGGCAGGCGGAGGGGGAACTGCCGCCGCGCCCGGTGCAAGTTGAGTTTTTTTCTGTTTCGTTATGCTGGTTTATATACAGCGCATGGCGGAAACGATGGACACCAACAACAATGAGGGCCGGATGAAGAACACCAGTACCGGGAAGACACGATGGATAACCATGCTCGGCTGGCTGGCGCTGGTTTCGGCGATGCCCGCGCCCGCGCAGGATGACGCCGACAGCGTGAGAGAGCTGAAAGAGGCAGTTGACGCGCTGAGCAGGGAAGTGGATTCGCTGAGAGAACAGGCGGAGCAGAAGGACAGGAGCACCGCCATGCAGCAGAAGGTTGAAGCCCAGGTGCCGTCCTTGAGTTGGCGCGAGGGTGTCCAGTTCAGCGATCCGCGGGGAGACTGGTCGCTGCGGATCTTCGGCCGTGGACAGCTCGACTACCGGCAGTTCGATCCGGGAGCCGCGGCCAACACCTTCGGCGTCCGCCGGGCGAGACTGGGCGCGAACATGAGCTTCCAGAAGAGCTACGGCGTTACGGTGGAAGGCGAGTACGCCTCTGGCAGCGCCTCCGGGGCCGCGACCCAGAGCGCGTCGGTCACCAATGCCTACCTGGACTTCAACTGGTTCGACAAGGCACGGCTGCGGGCCGGGCAGTTCAAGCCGCAGTTCGGGCTGGAGAACACCGTGTCAGCGAACTTCAGCGACTTCCAGGAACGCGCGCTGACCCATAACCTGATCCAGAATCTGAACTACGACCGAGGGGTGATGATTCACGGCGCGCCCTTCACCGGAGTCAACTACGGCGTCACGATCAGCAACGGCACCGGCCTGAATCTGGAGGAGCGGCAACTGTCGCGGCAGGACGTCGACGCCGACGGCAAGATGCTGACCGCGCGCCTGACCGCCGACTTCGCGCGGATCCTGGAGATGGCGGACGGCGTCATCCACCTTGGCGGGTCCTACAAGTCGGGCAAGGCGGCCAACAGCCAGGCCAATCCCTACACCGCTGCCACCGGACAGACCGAGGGGCGCGGGGTGGTCTTCTTCAATCCGGAGGCGTTTGCCTCGGCGACGGTCGCCGGGTCGAATGTCGATCGCACATTGTCGGCGATCGAGTTCGCACTGGCGCACCGGTCATGGAAGGTGCAGGGCGAATACTGGCAGGCGCAGTACGAAGGAGAACGATCGACTGCTCCGGCGACCGGCTATGACCGCAGGATCGATTCCGCCTACCTGAGCGTGCTTTGGCTGATCACCGGGGAGAGCTACGCCGACGCCTACGGCAACGGAATATTTTCCCGCATCCGGCCGCGAAACAACTTCTCGAGTGAGGAAGGGGGTGGCTGGGGCGCGTTCGAAGTCGGGCTGCGTTACAGCCTCTTCGACGCGGGCGATTTCCTCGATGCCACCAGCGCCAACGCCAACACCGGTCGCCTGTCTGCCAGCGGCACCGGCGCGATAGCCTCGACTCCCACCCGCGAGGCTGATGCCTGGACCGTTGGCCTGAAATGGATGCCCAACGCCTACTCGCGGTTGATGCTCAACTACATCGTGACCCACTTCGACACGACGGTTGTCGCCAACGGCTACACCATGGACGAGGAGAAGGCGCTCACCGTACGTGCCCAGCTGGACTTCTGAAGCTCGATGGGAGGATAGAATGCGACGGCTTCTCGCGTGCCTGGTTCTTGGCTCGGTTTTCGCAGGCCCGGCCCAGGCAAAGCAGACGGTCACGGTGGCCGCGGCCGCCGACCTTGTTTACTGCATGGAAGAACTCAACGCGCACTTCAAGCGGCAGGATCGCGATGTGGAGGTTGTGGTCAGCACCGGTTCTTCCGGCACGTTTTTCAAGCAGATAGCCAATGGAGCCCCCTTCGACGTGTACCTGTCTGCGGACATGAGCTATCCGCTCAGGCTTGTGGCCGAGGGACTTGCCGACGGCTCCAGCCTGACTCCTTACGCGATCGGTCGAATCGTGCTATGGACACCGCGCGAAGATCTCGACCTGCAGCGGGGGCTGGAACTGCTGCGCGACGACGCAGTCGTGCGTATCGCGATCGCGAACCCTGAGCACGCCCCGTACGGCAAGGCGGCGAAGGCGGCGATGGAACGGGCGGGCGTCTGGAAGGACGTCTCGGAGAAGGTTGTCTATGGACAAAACATCGCGCAGGCAATGCAGTTCGTAGTTACAGGCAATGCGGACCTCGGGATGGTCGCACTCTCGCTGGCCGCGGCCCCCGCGCAACGCGGCAAGGGGCATTACGCGCTGATTCCGGAGCAGATGCATCCCCGGCTCGAGCAGGGAGCGGTGTTGACTCTGGCGGGAAGCCGTAACCCGGCCGCAAGGCGGTACTTGGAGTTTCTGCGCAGCCCGACGGCGCGAGAGATCTTCGAGAGGTATGGATTCATGCGACCGGAATCGGCGCAGTGAACCCCGGTACCGGAGAGTCGCGCGATGGGCGGGGGGCGCCCCGTTATCATGGCGATGAGACGCACACAGGCGGGAGATCATGACCGTTTCCGGAGTTCTGGCAGTGGGTGCGGGTGCAGCGCTGGGCGCCTGGCTGCGTTGGTGGCTCGGCCTCGTATTCAACGCCATGGTTCCCACGCTGCCGTTGGGTACCCTGTTTGCCAACCTGATCGGCGGATACCTGGTCGGCGTCGCGGTTGAGCTGTTCTTGCAGCACACGGTACTCGACGCGCAGGTCAGGCTGTTCGTCGTTACCGGCTTTCTCGGCAGCTTGACGACGTTCTCCACGTTCTCCGCCGAGGCGGTCACGCTGCTCGCACGCCAGCAGTACGCCTGGGCGGCGGCACACATCGGCGCGCATCTGGCCGGATCGCTGCTGATGACCGTACTCGGCATTCTGACGGTGCGCGCGCTCCACAACTGAGACCCATGATCGGAACCTGCCTGAAGCTGTACATGACCGAAGAGCAGAAGCACGACGGCAAGCTGCTGGTCGAGTGGCTGCTCGAGCGCGCCAAGCAGATGGGCATCCCCGGCGCGTCGATCTTCCGGGCGATCGAAGGCTACGGGCGCCATGGCGTGGTGCACGCCGAGACCTTTTTCGAGCTGGCAGGCAAGCTGCCGGTGGAGCTGGAGATCGTGGCCTCGAACGAGCAGATCGACCGACTGCTCTTGCTGATCCGGGACGAGGGCCTGAAGCTGTTCTACGTGCGATTTCCGGTCGACTTCGGCACCCTCAACGGCTCGGGCTAGACACACTACGTCGAACCACCAAGGGGACCAAGAACACCAATCTTGGCGGTTTGTAGTTTCAGCCTTTGGAGGCGAGGCGGTTCCAGGCAGCGCGGGCGGCGTCGATGGTTTCGGAGGCAGTCAGGCCCACAGGGCCGATGCCGGCGGCCACCAGATCGTCGGCCGCGAGGCCGTGCACCCGAACTCCCGCAAGCAGCGCCCGCTCGGGCGAGGCTCCCTGCGCCAGCAGCGCACCCAGGATGCCCGCCAGCACGTCGCCCATGCCGGCCGAGGACATGCCGGGATTGCCCGAGGTGTTGATGTGCCAGCGCCCGTCGGGTGTGGCGCACACGCTGCCTGCGCCCTTGAGCACGACGAACGCTTTGAACTGTCCGGCCAGCGTGCAGGCGGCTGCGATGCGATCGCCTTGCACCTGCTCGACCGTGGTCCCCAGCAGGCGGCTTGCCTCCGCCGGGTGCGGCGTCAGCAGCGTTGGCGTGGCGCGGCGGACCACGGCCGCGCGCAGTGCATGCTCCGCCGCGATCAGATTCAGCGCATCGGCATCGAGGACCACCGGTGCGTCGAGCGAAAGGCCCTTGTCGAGCAGCCGTCGCGCCACGGGCGACTGTCCCAGTCCGGGCCCGATCACCGCGCATCCGAGCTTCGGTCTGGCGAGCACTTCTTCGGCCGGCCGCAGCATCAGATCGGGCTGCAGCGGATCGACCTTGGGCCCGTCTGCCAGGAGCCCGACCAGCACGCGTCCGGCACCCAGCCGCAGCGCCGTGCGTGCCGCGAGTAGCGCGGCGCCGACCATTCCCACGGAACCACCGAGAACGCCGACGTCGCCGAACAGGCCTTTGTGACTGTTGCGCGCGCGCGGCGGCAGCGCGCTGGCGATGACGTCGTCTCCGATCAGCAGACCGTGATCTGTCGGCAGCGGCGCGTGTTCCACGCCCAAGCGGTCGAGATGGATCACACCGGCATGATCCGGCCCCTCAAGGGTGTAGAGTCCGGCCTTGAGCCCGAGAAACGTGATCGTATGCGTCGCGCGGACCGCGGCGCCGTGCACGCGGCCGGTATCGGCGTCGAGCCCGCTGGGCAGATCGATCGACAGGACGGGTTTTCCGGCCGCGTTGAGCGCGTTGATCAGTTGCGCGTGCCGGGCGTCGACGGGGCGCGACAGGCCGATCCCGAACAGTCCGTCGAGGGCGAAATCCCAGCGCCAATGCTCGGGAAGCGTGGCGTGCAGCGTGCCGCCGGCCTCCCGCCAGGCGTCGAAGGCGGCGCGGGCATCGGCCTGCAGCTTCGCGCCGTTACCGGTGAACACCACCTGCACGTCGAACCACGCGCTCTTCAGGTGGCGTGCAGCGACCAACGCATCGCCGCCATTGTTACCGGGGCCGGCCAGCACCAGGATGCGCCGGCTGCGCGCTCCCAGGAGCTGCTGAGCCAGCTCGGCGGTCGCGAGCCCGGCACGCTCCATCAGCGGCGGGGGCGCAGACTGCGCCTGCGCCCAATGCTCCAGCGCGCGAATATGCGCAGCGAGAAAGACCGGCGCCGTTTTCATCGACGGCAGTGTAGCAATTATGGTCCGACCGGGGACCGAGGAGTACGTCAAAGCGCGCGACTCGTCACCTCTCATGCGTCACCCGTCACCGTATAATTGCGCTTTAGTCACTCCTGCGAGCTCAGATGCCCGAGTTCCTCAGCTTGCGCGGCCGCAACGCGCTCTCGGACTTTCGCCTTCGCAAACTCCTCTCCGCACTTCAGCACGCCGTCCCGGCGGTCCGGGGAATCTCGGCCGAATACCGGCATTTCGTCGAGCTCAAGGCGTCTCTGCCCCCCCGGCTGCGGGCCGTCCTCGAGCGCATCCTGAGCTACGGCCCGGTCGCCCATCGCGTCGATCGCAAAGGACGGATGCTGCTGGTCGTGCCGCGGCTCGGCACGATTTCTCCGTGGGCCTCCAAGGCCACCGATATCGCGCATTCCTGCGGCCTGGACCTGGTCACGCGCATCGAGCGCGGTGTGGCGTATTACGTGCGCACGGCGGGCAACAGGCCGCTCGCGGATTGCGAACGCGCGCGCCTCTTGCCGCTGATTCACGACCGCATGACGGAGACGGTCCTCGATTCGCTGGAGGCGGCCCGCGAGCTGTTTCATCGCCATACCCCGCGGCCGATGTCCACGGTGGATCTCCTGGGCGAGGGGCGGGCCGCATTGGAACGCGCCAACCGGGCAATGGGACTCGCGTTGTCCGACGACGAGATGCAATACCTGCTCGAGAGCTTCCGGTGCGAGGCGCGCAACCCGACGGACGTCGAGTTGATGACGTTCGCCCAGGCCAACTCGGAGCATTGCCGGCACAAGATCTTCAACGCCGACTGGGCGATCGACGGCCAGCGGCAGCCGAGGTCGTTGTTCGCGATGATTCGCGAGACGCACAGGCGCAATCCGCAGGGGACGGTGGTGGCGTATGCCGACAACGCGGCGGTCATGGAAGGAACTCGGGTGCGCCGCTTCTTCCCGGATGCTTCCGGCGTCTACGGATACGGCGAGGAAACCATCCATATCCTGATGAAGGTGGAAACGCACAATCATCCGACCGCCATTTCGCCGTTTCCTGGAGCGGCCACCGGCGCGGGCGGAGAGATCCGCGACGAAGGCGCCACCGGCCGCGGCGCCAGGCCCAAAGCCGGCTTGACGGGCTTCAGCGTTTCCCATCTGCGCATACCGGGCTATGAGCAGCCATGGGAAAAGGTCTCGATCGGCAAGCCCGATCGGATCGCCTCGCCGCTCGCGATCATGATCGAGGGGCCGATCGGAGCCGCATCGTTCAACAACGAGTTCGGCCGTCCGAATCTGCTCGGCTATTTCCGGACCTACGAGCAGGTGGTGGACGGCGTGGCGCGCGGCTATCACAAGCCCATCATGCTCGCGGGCGGTGTGGGCAATATCCTGGCATCCCAGGCGCACAAGGCACCGGTATACGCTGGCGCGCTGATCGTACAGCTGGGCGGGCCCGGCATGCTGATCGGCATGGGCGGCGGCGCTGCGTCGAGCATGACGACCGGGGTCAATGCTGCGGACCTCGATTTCGACTCGGTGCAACGCGGCAACGCCGAGATGCAGCGCCGCGTTCAGGAGGTGATCGACCGCTGCTGCGCGATGGGCGCCGACAATCCCATCGTTTCGATCCACGACGTGGGCGCGGGCGGACTCGCCAACGCGCTGCCCGAGCTGGTGCATGCCGCCGGCTGCGGAGCACGTATCAATCTGCGCGAGATTCCATCGGAAGAGCCGGGCATGACCCCGATGCAGATCTGGTGCAACGAAGCGCAGGAGCGCTACGTGCTCGCCGTCGCACCGGAACGTTTCGAGGTGTTGCGCGCGCTGTGCGCGCGCGAACGCTGTCCGTACGCAATACTGGGCAAGGCGACCGCTGATGGCCGCCTGGTGGTGGAGGATCCGCTGTTCGGCAACAGTCCGGTCAACGTCGACTTGGAAGTGATTCTCGGCAAGCCGCCACGGATGTTGCGCGAAGCGTCCAGGATTGCGCGCCGGCTACCACCACTGGATCTGGCGGGGGTGGACCTGTACGACGTGGCGCTTCGAGTATTGCGCTTTCCCGCAGTGGCGGACAAGACGTTTCTCGTTGCCATCGGCGACCGCAGTGTTGGCGGCCTGTGCGCGCGCGATCCGTTCGTCGGGCCATGGCAGGTACCAGTGGCGGATGTGGCGGTTACTCTGATGGGATTCGAGACTTATCGCGGGGAAGCGTTTTCCATCGGTGAACGCGCGCCGCTCGCTGTTATCGACGGCCCGGCCTCGGGACGCATGGCAGTGGGCGAAGCGATTACCAATCTCGCCGCCGCCAGGGTGGAAAAGCTCGCTGATGTGAAGTTGTCGGCCAACTGGATGGCGGCGGCCGGTTACCCCGGAGAAGACGCGGTGCTCTACGACACCGTGCGCGCGGTCGCCCTGGAACTGTGCCCGGAGCTCGGTCTGAGCATTCCGGTAGGCAAGGACTCGATGTCGATGCGCACGAGTTGGGAAGATTGCGGCACGAAGAAGGAAGTGGTGGCGCCGCTGTCGCTCGTGGTGTCGGCGTTTGCGCCCTGCTTGGACGCGCGCAAGACGCTCACGCCGCAACTGGCCGCGCTCGAAGGCAGCGCGCTGTTGCTCATCGACCTGGGTGCAGGCAAATGCCGCCTGGGAGGGTCCGTGCTGGCGCAGGTACTCGATCAGATCGGTGCCGAGACCCCGGACCTGGACGAGCCCCGAAAGCTGAAGGCGCTGTTCGAAACCTTGCAGACTCTGAATGAGCAGGGCCGGCTGCTTGCCTACCATGACCGTTCGGACGGTGGGCTGTTCGCCACCCTGTGCGAAATGATGTTTGCCGGCCACGTAGGCGTGACGGTCGAGCTGGGCTCGGTGGCACAGCGGCGCGGCGTCATCGCCGCTTTGTTCAACGAAGAGCTGGGCGCCGTCCTGCAGGTGCGCGACGAGGACGTGGCGGCGGTGAGAGAGGCTTTCGAGCGAGCGGGTCTGGGTGCCGAGCTGTCGATTCTCGGGCTGGTGAACCGCGCCGGACGCCTTGTCGTCAATGTCGGAGGCCGAGAGGTCTTCAACGAGCTGGGCACGGTGCTGCAGCGCGCGTGGTCGGAGACGAGCTTTCGCATCCAGCGGCTGCGCGACAATCCGCAGTGCGCTCAAGAGGAATTCGACCGCATTCTCGACGCCGCCGATCCCGGGGTGCGCCCCTGGCTGAGCTTCGATCCCTCGGAGGACGTCGCCGCACCCTACGTCGTGAGGGGAATCCGCCCCAAGGTGGCGATCCTGCGCGAGCAGGGCGTCAACGGCCACGTGGAGATGGCGGCGGCTTTCGACCGCGCGGGTTTCGAGGCGCACGACGTACATATGACCGATCTGCTGGCCGGCAGAGTGCGGCTCACTGGGTTTCAGGGGATCGTGGCCTGCGGCGGGTTCTCCTATGGAGACGTGCTCGGCGCGGGCGAGGGCTGGGCGAAATCGATCCTGTTCAATCCGCGGGCGCGCGAGGAGTTCGAGGCGTTTTTCCACCGCTCTGACAGCTTCGCGCTCGGCGTGTGTAACGGCTGCCAGATGATGTCGAACCTGCGCGAACTGATCCCGGGGGCGGGCGCCTGGCCGCATTTCGTGCGCAACAAGTCCGAGCAGTTCGAGGCCCGCTTCGTGACGGTGGAGGTCTGCCGCAGCCCGTCGCTGTTTCTCTGCGGCATGGAGGGCTCGCGAATACCGGTGGCGACCGCGCACGGCGAGGGCTATGCCGAGTTCTCGTCGGCAGCCGCGCGCGAGCGGGCGGCGCCCCTGGTGGCCTTGCGCTTCGTCGACAACTACGGGCGCATCACCGAGCGCTATCCATTCAATCCCAACGGCTCCCCGCAAGGCGTGACGGGACTTACCACGCCGGACGGACGCTTCACCATCCTCATGCCGCATCCCGAGCGCGTATTCCGCAGCGTCCAGAACTCCTGGCATCCCCCGCAGTGGGGAGAGGACGGTCCCTGGCTGCGGATGTTTCGCAACGCCCGTCGCTGGGTCGGTTAGCGTTCGGTGCTTCCGCGGTCAAAGCCGCAGCTACTTCTTCTCCGCTTCCGCGGCGCTGACCGAGCCGACCTTCTCGATCTTGGCCTTGGCGCGCAGCGCGTCGATGTACTCGCCGCGCGCCCGGGCGAGGAGCGCCTCGCGGATCTGAGGCTTCACCGCTTCGTATTCGGGAAACGGCGGCGCGCGTTCGTCAAGCACCTGCACGACGTGGTAACCGAACTGCGTCTGCACCGGCTGCCTCGTGTATTCGCCTTTCTTGAGCTGCCTGAGCGCCTCGCCAAACGGGGCGACGAAACGCTCCGGCTCGCTCCAGGCCAGTTCGCCGCCTTTTTCGCGCGAGCCCGGGTCGGTGGATTTCTCCTTCGCCAGTGCAGCGAAATCGGCGCCGTTCTGCAATTGTTCGATGATCGCCCTGGCTTGCGCTTCATCCTTGACCAGGATGTGGCGCGACAGGTACTCCTTGCGACCGGAACCGGTGTTCTCCGACTTCACCTTGTCGTATTCCTTGCGCATCGCCGCCTCGTTCGGCTCGTACTTCTTGAGAAAATCATCGAACAGCACCGAGAGCAGAATCTGCTGGCGTGCGATGTCCATCTGCGCGATGTAAGCCGGGTCCCTGTCGAGTTTGCGCCGGAGCGCTTCTTGCGCCAGGACCTCTCGGGTGATCAGGACGTCGCGCAGTTCCTCGCGGAATTCGGGAGTGTCGGCCTGCCCTTGCGCCAGCTGGCTCTTGGCGACCAGTTCCAGGCGTGACTGAGGAATCGACACTCCATTGACCTTGGCGATCGGCTTGGTCGAAGTACCGTCGGCGGCCAGAGCGGAAAGGGGAAAGATCAGCGCAGCGAAGCAGGCCGATCGGAGAAATGGATGCAGATTCATTGCAGTTCCTCTGTGTGGTGGGACATCGAAAAGCGCCGTCTGGTCTGTGGTTGTGCCGGAATCAATGCTTTCCGGCGGCGGCTTCCCAGGGAGTATAAGCCCGAATCGACAGCGCATGGATCGGGTTGGGCATGAGGCCGGCCAGAGCGTCATAGACCATGCGGTGCCGCGCCAGCGGTTGCTGTCCCTCGAATTTTGCCGAAACCACGACGATCTCGAAATGACCGCCACCGGATTCCTTGGCGCCGGCGTGGCCGGCGTGCCGGTGGCTCTCGTCGAGGACCTCGAGGAATAGCGGCTGCAGCGCCGAGAGGCGTGCCCGGATGGTTTGCTCGACGCTCACTCCGGAAAGATCCTGCAGAAGGGCTTTACGACCACGGCGGCGAACACGCCTTCGGTCACGTAGGGATCGGCCTCGATCCAGGCGCGGGCGGCCTCCAGTGAATCGAACTCCGCGACGATCAGACTGCCGGACATTCCGGCCGGCCCCGGTTCGGGGCTGTCGATCGCGGGGAAAGAGCCCGCCAGCAGCAATCGGCCCGCTTGCACCAGCGCCTCGATCCGTTTCAAATGCGCCGCGCGAACCGCCATGCGCCTGGACAGGCTGTCCGCAACGTCCTCGCCGATGATGGCGTAGAACACCGCTAGCGTTTCTCCTCGTGGTGGATGTGGCGCGACAGCAGCAGCGCTTGCGCGAAGGCGAAGATCAGCAGCAGGCCGATTCCGCCGAAGAGCTTGAAATTGACCCAGACCTCGGTGGCGAACCGATAGGCGACAAACAGGTTCAGGGTACCCATGACGATGAAAAAGCCGACCCAGCTCAGGTTCACTTTGCGCCACACGGGCTCGGGCAGAGCGATTTGTTTGCCCATCATCGCGCGCATCAGGTTCTTCCCGAAAACGACCTCCGAACCGAAAAGAACGGCACCGAACAGCCAGTAGAGCACGGTGGGCTTCCACTTGATGAAGGTCTCGTCGTGCAACAGCAGCGTGGCGCCGCCGAACACCACGATGATCGCCAGCGACGCCCACAGCATGTTGTCGACTTTGCGGTGCCGCGTCCAGGACCAGGCTACCTGGGCAAAGGTGGCGGCGATGGCGACCGCAGTCGCTGCGTAGATCCCGTAGAGCTTGAACGCCACGAAGAAGACGATGACGGGAAAGATGTCGAACAGGAATTTCATGATCCGGACCGATGGCAAGCGCGCATTATGCAGGCAGACTCCGCGAGCGTCCAACCAGGCCCTTTCGGAGCCGATGTTAAGATGCGGGGCGTTCGATCACCGTTGGAAGGAGAGAAGATGGCACAGGTCAGGCTCGTGAACTACGCCGAAGCGCCGCCGGCGGCGCGTGCGGTGTTCGACGACATCATGGCGACGCGCGGCACGGACTATGTGAACAACATCTGGCGGGCGCTGGCGGTGCATCCCCCGTTGCTCCAGCGCTTCTGGGGGCAATTGAAGGAAGTCATGGTGCGACCTTCGCTGCTCGACCCGCTGACCAAGGAACTGATCTACCTTGCCGTGAGCATCACCAACAACTGCGAATACTGCATCAACTCGCACATCGCGGCGGCGCGCAGAAAAGGCATGAGCGACGCCCTGCTCGCCGAGCTGAACGAGATCGTGGCACTCGCCAACGCGGGCAACCGCCTCGCCAACGGCTTCCAGGTAGAAGTGGACGAGGTCTTCAAGTCAACGGCGAAGACGGCTGCGTGGAAGGCGCCGCGGCGAAAAGCCTCATCGAAGCGGATGAGCCGTCGGTCTGCGCGCAGGGCCTAGCCGCCGAAGGCTCCATCGAGTTTGTACCTGCAAGGAGGCGGGCGAGGGACAGGGGATGGAGTTCGAATCGGTAGTGCGCAGCCGTTACAGCTGCAGGCGATTCCTGGATCGGCTCGTGCCGAGGTCCACGATCGAGAACATCCTCGATCTGGCCCAGCACACGCCGTCCTGGTGCAACTGCCAGCCCTGGCAAGTCGTGCTGCTGAGCGGAGCGCCGCTCGAGCGCTTGCGCCAGACGCTGTATGCCCATGCCGCATCCGGCAATCCGCCCGCGCCGGATTTTGCCTTCCCCCGGCGCTACACGGGAGTCTACCGAGAGCGGCGCAAAGTGTGCGCGCTGCAGCTCTATCGCTCGCTGGGTATCGGGCGCGATGACGGCGAGGCGGCGCACAGGCAGTCGCTGGAGAACTTTCGCCTGTTCGGCGCGCCGCATCTGGCACTCATCACCACCGAGGAGGACCTCGGCGTCTACGGCGCGATCGACTGCGGGCTGTACGTGGCGACCTTCCTGCTGGCGGCAAGGAACTACGGCGTGGACTGCATCGCCCAGGCAGCGCTCGCTTCGTATCCTGAACTGATCAGAAGGGAGCTGAGCTTGCCCGCGCAGCGCAAGCTCGTGTGCGGGATCTCGTTCGGCTACGCGGATGCGGCGCATCCGATTCACGCCTATCGTACGGAACGTGCGCCGATCGAAGCGGCCGTCGCATGGGTGAACGCGCCGCCATGAAGGAGGAGTCAAGTGCCTGAGCCGCTGGGATTCGATCTCGAGGGCAAAGTGGTGCTCGTCACCGGCGCGGGGCGCGGTATCGGGCGCGCGATCGCGCTGGCCTGCGCGCAGGCCGGCGCGGATCTCGGCGTGGGCAGTCGTCACGTCGAGGAGTGCGAGCGCGTCGCCGCGCAATGCCGGACATCGGGCGTGCGGGCCAGTGCCTGGCCGCTGGACGTCGCCAGCACGGCCAGCATCCGGCGGTTCGTCGATGCGGCGCTCGGCGCCTACGGGAAGATCGACGCGCTGGTGAACAATGTAGGCCTGACGATCGTCAAGCCGGCGCTGGAGCTGTCGGAGGAGGAGTTCGACTCGATCTCCAGCGTCAATCTCAGAGCGCCGTTCTTTGCTTCGGTGGCGGTGGCCCGGAGCATGATCGAACGCGGCCTCAAGGGCACGATCGTGAACATCAGCTCCCAAGTCGGCCATGTCGGCGGACCGCTGCGTGCGGCCTACGCCGCGGCCAAGGGAGGCCTGAATTCCCTCACGCGCTCGCTGGCCGCGGAATGGGCGCCGTACGGCATTCGCGTGGTCGGCGTCTCGCCCACGTTCACCCGTACCGAGATGCTGGAAAGAGGCGCGCAGAATGCCGAATTCAAGAGGAACTTCGAACGCATCCCGCTCGGCCGGCCGGCGGAGCCGGAGGAAGTCGCGGCGGCAGTGGTCTATCTCGCCAGCGAAGCCGGGCGGTTCGTCACCGGCCATACGCTCCTGGTGGACGGAGGATTCACCATCGTCTAGCGCCAGCCGGCCCGCGAAGCTTCAGGCAGCAGCCAGTATTTCCCGCAGCACGTACGGCAGGATGCCTCCGTGCCGGTAGTAGTCGACCTCGATCGGCGTGTCGATTCGTACCTTCAGCGACACCTCGCGCGTGGAGCCGTCCTTGCGCCGGATCACCAGCGTGCAGTCCTGCTGCGGCTTGAGGTCGCCGTCGACACCGACGATGTCGAACGTCTCCTCGCCGCTGATGCCGAGCGATGCCGCACTGTCGTCGCCCTTGAACTGCAACGGCAGCACGCCCATGCCGACCAGGTTGCTGCGATGGATGCGCTCGAAGCTGCGCGCGATCACGGCTCTGATACCCAGGAGCTGTGTGCCTTTGGCGGCCCAGTCGCGCGACGAACCGGTGCCGTATTCCTCGCCGCCGAAGACCACCGTCGGCACGCCTTCCCGGATGTAGCGCATCGCGGCGTCATAGATGAACATCTGTTCGCCCGACGGCTGGTGGATCGTGAGGCCGCCCTCGACGCGCGAGCCGTCGGGCTTGGGCGGGATCATCAGGTTCTTGATGCGCACATTGGCGAACGTGCCGCGCATCATCACCTCGTGGTTGCCGCGCCGTGCGCCATACGAGTTGAAGTCCGCCTTCGTCACGCCGTGCTCGAGCAGCCACTTGCCGGCCGGCGAGGTCTCCTTGATCGAACCGGCCGGCGAGATGTGATCGGTGGTGATCGAGTCGCCGAAGATGCCGAGCGCGCGCGCGCCGCGGATCGGCGCCAGCGGCGCCGGCTGCATCGTGAAGTCCTTGAAGAACGGCGGCTCGGCGATATAGGTCGACTTCGGCCACGTGTAGACGTCGCCGCTCGCGCCTTTGATCCCCTTCCACAGCTCACCCGGATCGGTCTTCACGCGGCCGTAGTTGGCGGCGTAGACCTTCGGGTCCATGGCCTTCTTCAGCAGCGCATAGATCTCATCCGAAGACGGCCAGATGTCGCCGATCCATACGTCGCGCCCGTCCTTGCCGCGGCCGATCGGCTCGGTCATCAGGTCCTTCAGCATGGTGCCGGCGATCGCGTAAGCGACGACCAGCGGCGGCGAGGCGAGGAAGTTTGCCTTCAGATTCGGGTGGATGCGCGCCTCGAAGTTGCGGTTGCCCGACAGCACCGCCGCGCACACGAGGTCGTGTTTGACGATCGCATCGTTGATCTCGGGCGCCAAGTCGCCGGCGTTGCCGATACAAGTGGTGCAGCCGTACGCGGCCACCGCAAAGCCGAGCTGCTCCAGATACGGCAGCAGGCCGGTCTTCTGCAGGTAATCGGTGACGACGCGCGAACCGGGGGCGAGCGAGGTCTTGATGTGTCTTTTCACCGTCAGGCCGCGCTCGACCGCCTTTTTCGCCAACAGACCGGCCGCCAGCAGCACGCCGGGGTTGGACGTGTTCGTGCACGAGGTGATCGCGGCGATCAACACGTCGCCGTGGCCGATCGTCAGCCGCTCGCGCGCCGGCACATGTTTGACCGCGGGGTGGGCGGCGGCAAGCGTGGCGCGGTTGTTGACCATTTCGACGACGTCCACCGGCGCGCCGGGTTCGACCTCGGGTTCGTCCTGCGCCGGCGTTGTGGCCGGACCGATCGGGAAACGCTCGGTCAGGCGTTCGGCAGGCTGTCCGAACCCGCTTTCCGCGCCGGGCGCGGTGACCGGATTGCTGAACAGACGCGTGAACGTCTTCTTGACGTTGCCGATTTCGATCCGGTCCTGCGGCCGCTTCGGCCCCGCCAGCGACGGCGCCACCGTGCCGAGGTCGAGCGAGACCACGTGGCTGTAGTCGATCTCCCCCTGCTTCGGGATGCCAAACAGCTTCTGCGCCTTGAAATACGCCTCGAACGCGGCGATCTCGTCGGCCGTGCGGCCGGTGCCGCGGAAGTATTCGATCGTTTTGCCGTCGACCGGGAAGAAGCCCATCGTGGCGCCGTACTCCGGCGCCATGTTGGCGATGGTGGCGCGATCCGGCACCGACAGCGACTCGGTGCCGGGGCCGAAGAACTCGACGAACTTGCCCACCACCTTTTCCTTGCGCAGGATCTCGGTGACGGTCAGCACGAGGTCGGTGGCGGTCACGCCGTCGCGCAGTTTGCCTTTCAGCTCGAAGCCGACCACGTCCGGTGTCAGGAAGTACACCGGTTGGCCGAGCATGCCGGCCTCGGCCTCGATGCCGCCCACGCCCCAGCCGACCACGCCGATGCCGTTGATCATCGTGGTATGGCTGTCGGTGCCGACCAGCGTGTCCGGGTAGTACACGCCGTCCTTCCTGTGCACGCCGCGTGCCAGGTACTCGAGGTTGACCTGGTGCACGATGCCGAAACCGGGCGGCACGACACCGAACGCGTCGAACGCCTGCATGCCCCACTTCATGAACTCGTAGCGCTCGCGGTTGCGTTGAAACTCCAGCTTCATGTTCAGGTCGAGCGCGTCCTTGCCGCCGTAGTGGTCGATCATCACCGAGTGGTCGACCACCAGATCGACCGGTACCAGCGGTTCGATCAGCTTGGGATTCTTGCCCATCGCCCGGGCGACGCCGCGCATCGCCGCCAGATCGGCCAGCAGCGGCACGCCGGTGAAGTCCTGCAGCACGATGCGGGCGACGACGAAGGGGATCTCCTCGGTGCGCGGCGCGTTCGGTTTCCAGTTGGCCAACTGGCGAACGTGCGCCTCGGTCACCTTCTGGCCGTCGCAGTTGCGAAGAACCGATTCGAGCACGAGGCGGATCGACACCGGCAGACGCGAAATCGGTCCGACGCCGGATCGTTCCAGCTCCGGCAACGAGTAGAGCTTGCCTTTCCTGCCGGGGGTGATGGCGAAGTCTTGCAGGGTGTCGTGCAGATTGTGCGGCATGGCATTCACCGGGGTGCTTGCGGTTGGTCCTTCGCAGGACTATCGGGCGCAGGGTCCGATCATCCGCGCGTCGATGAGTGACTTCACTTCGCGCCGGCCGTACAGCGGCGGCGAGTACTTCGCCTGCACCTCGCCCGAGTAGGCTGACTGCAGATCCCCCTTGAACACACCGTGGGTCGTCACCGTCGAGGCGCCGAGCTTGCAGACGGACTGGATCGAGAAACCGTCGGCAGCGTGCTGCGCCACAGCCTCGGAGCAGTCCTTTTGCGCAACGCCGCCGCCGGCGGTCACGGCCAGATCGTCGGCCTGCGAATCAATGCAGTACTGAGCCACGCTCGCTGTGGGCTGGCCGCTCACCGTGATCTTGATCTCCCACAGGCCGCTGGCGCGGCGCGGCGGTTCGTCGCCTCGGGCCGCAACGGCGAACAGCGCGCAAACCGCGGCAATCAGCAGACGCAGGATCGAAAAAGTCATCCCTGGACTCCTCTCAAATGACGAAGAGATCGACGAACTCGTTGACTGGCGTGGACCCCAGCCGCCGGGCGTCCATGCACAGATCGAGAATGCGCTGCTGCTGCTTGGGCGGAAAGCGCCGCGCGAGGTTGGTCTTGAACTTCTCGACCAGGATCGGCATGCCTTCCTGGCGCCGGCGCTTGTGGCCGATCGGATACTCGCAGACGAACTCGCCCAGCCGCGTGCCGTCGTTGAACTCCACGGTGAGCGCATTGGCGATCGAGCGCTTCTCGGGATCGTGATAGTCCTTGGTGAACTGCGGGTCTTCCACGCAGACGATCTTCTCGCGCAGCGCGTCGATCCGCGGGTCTGAAGCCACGTCGTCCTCGTAGTCCTCCGCGGTCAATCGCCCGAAGAGAATGGGAACCGCCACCATGTACTGGATGCAGTGATCGCGGTCGGCCGGATTGTCGAGCGGCCCCTTCTTGTCGATGATACGGATCGCCGCCTCGTGGGTCCGGATCGTGATCCTGCGGATGTCTTCCGGCTTGCGCCCGCTCTTCTTCATCTGCGCATGGATGTCCATGGCGCATTCGACCGCGGTCTGGGCATGGAATTCTGCAGGGAACGAGATCTTGAAGAGCACGTTCTCCATCACGTAGCTGCCATAAGGGCGCTGGAACTTGAATTCCTTGCCTTTGAACAGTACGTCGTAGAAACCCCAGGTCTTGGCCGTGAGCACCGAGGGATAGCCCATCTCCCCGGTGCGGGCGATGAGTGCCAGGCGAACCGCCCGGCTGGTGGCATCGCCGGCCGCCCAGCTCTTGCGCGAGCCGGTGTTGGGCGCGTGGCGGTAGGTGCGAAGGCTTTGCCCGTCGACCCAGGCCTGCGATAGCGCGTTGATGATCTCTTCCCTGGTCAGCCCCAGCAGCCACGCCACCACGGCCGTGGACGCCACCTTGACCAGCACCACGTGATCGAGCCCGACCTTGTTGAAACTGTTCTCCAGCGCGATGCAGCCCTGGATCTCGTGCGCCTTGATCATGGCGGTGAGCACCTCCTGCATCGTGAGCGGCTTCTTGCCGCCCGCGACCGCGACGCGCGAGAGCCAATCGGCGGTGGCCAGAATGCCGCCCAGGTTGTCCGAGGGATGTCCCCATTCGGCCGCGAGCCAGGTGTCGTTGAAATCCAGCCAGCGGATCATCGTGCCGATGTTGAACGCGGCCTGCACCGGGTCGAGCTGAAACTGGGTGCCTGGCACCTTTGCGCCGTTGGGCACGATCGTGCCGGGCACGATTGGCCCGAGCAGTTTGGTGCAGGCGGGATATTCCAGCGCCTGGAGCCCGCAGCCCAGCGTGTCCATCAGGCAGTAGCGCGCCGTGTCGTAGGCCTCCTTGCGGGTGATTTCGTAGCCGATGACGTAATCGGCGATGTCGACCAGGACCTTGTCCGGTTTGGGGCGGATACTCGAGATAGCCGAAGTCATCTGTTGGCTCGATCGATCAAGTTTATGAACATCAGAACAGCTGCGGGATTACATGCCAGTAGTGAAGGCGTTCGACGACTTCCCAGAGCAGGAAGGCCCACAGCAGCCACATCGCCCCGAAGATCCCACGGCGCACACGCAAGGGACTGACGGATACTTCCGGAGGCTCGTGGTACTGGGCAAATCGCGGCATCCAGCGCGGAGTCTTTTCCCGGTAGATGGCGTACGCGGGCCCGAATCGGCGCAGAAGCTCGGCTTCCTCGCGAGCGACCACGGCTGGGTAATGGATCCAGAACATCACAGCGAGCACAGCGGCCAGCGTGGGCTGCTCGACGGCGAGTCCCAGACCGATCAATCCCACGAAGTTGAAAACATACAGAGGGTTGCGAACCACGGAATAAGGGCCCGTGGTAACCAGCTCCTTGTTCTTGTTACCCCCGATGAAGATCAAGCACCACACTCGCCCAAGCGTGGCGATCACCAGAAGGACGTAACCAGCCAGCTCAGAGGCAAGCTCCAGGAATTCCGGCAGATAGGCCGGCGGGCGGGCAAGGGTTGCGTAGGCGAGCGCGGCCAGCACGGCAAGCCGCGTGATGAGCATCCGTTGTTCGGCAAGAATCGGTCTGGGCATGATGTCGTTTCTCCGGAACACGGAGTGAAGTCGGCGCTTCAATGTTCGCCTTTAGCTGCGCTTTTCGATCGGAATCCACTTCAGATTCTCCGGGCCGACATAGTTGGCGCCCGGCCGGATGATCTTGCCGTCGATGCGTTGCTCGATGACATGCGCCGACCAGCCGGAGGTGCGGCTGATCACGAAGATCGGCGTGAACAGCGCGGTGGGAATGCGCATCATGTGGTAGCTAACGGCCGAGAACCAGTCGAGGTTGGCGAACATCTTCTTCTCGCGCCACATGACGCTTTCGATGCGCTCGGCGATCGCGAACAGCCGCTTGTCGCCGGCCTCCTCGGAGAGCCGCCGCGCGACCTCCTTGATGACCTTGTTGCGGGGATCGGAGACGGTGTAGACCGGATGGCCGAAGCCGATGATGATCTCCTTGGCGGCGATGCGCCGCTTGATGTCCTCTTCGGCCTCGTCTGCAGTGGGGTAGCGGTTCTGGGTCTCGAAGGCGACCTCGTTTGCGCCCCCGTGCTTGGGTCCGCGCAGCGCCCCGATGGCGGCGGCGATGCAGGAATAGAAATCCGAGGAGGTACCAGCCACGACTCTCGCGGCAAACGTCGACGCATTGAATTCGTGCTCGGCGTAGAGAATGAGCGAGGTGTGCATGGCGCGCTCCCAGCTCTCCGGCGGCGGCTTGCCGTGCAGCAAGTGCAGGAAATGCGCGCCGATCGAATCGTCGTCGGTCTCGGTCTCGATGCGCCGGCCGTTGTGGCTCCAGTGGTACCAGTAGAGCAGCATGGAGCCGAAGGAGGCCATCAGCCGGTCGGCGATGGCGCGCGCGCCCGGCGCGTTGTGGTCATGGCTCTCGGGCAGCACCGCGCCGAGCGCGGAACAGGCCGTGCGCAGCACGTCCATCGGGTGGGCCGAGGCGGGTAGCCACTCGAGCACGGCCTTGACGTTGGCCGGGATGCCGCGCAGGGATTTCAGGCGGCTCTTGTAAGCGGCGAGTTCGGTCCGGGTCGGCAGCTTCTCGTGCACCAGCAGATAGGCGATTTCCTCGAATTGCGCCTGGTCGGCGAAATCCAGAATGTCATAGCCCCGATAATGCAGGTCGTTCCCCGTGCGTCCGACGGTGCACAGCGCCGTATTGCCGGCGGTCACACCCGAGAGCGCCACCGACTTCTTGGGTTTCAGTACGCCCGCCGCCACGTCGTCGCTCATGATCTCCTCCTGTCGTTGCTCAGTCCAGACGCCAAGCGCCTCGCGCTCACCTGCGCCTGGCGAAAAGTTCGTCGAGCTTGCGTTCGTACTGGTGATAGTCCAGATAGTCGTAGAGCTCGTCGCGGGTCTGCATGGTGTCCAGCACGCCCCTCTGCGTGCCTTCGCGGCGTACCGTCTCGTAGACCCGCAACGCCGCCTTGTTCATGGCGCGAAACGCGGAGAGCGGGTAGAGCGCGAGGGCGACGTCGGCCGAACGCAGTTCCTCCACGGTGAACAGCGGCGTTTTCCCGAACTCTGTGATGTTGGCCAATATCGGTACCTTCACCGCACCGGCGAACTTGCGGTACATGGCGAGTTCCGTGACCGCCTCGGGAAAAATCATGTCGGCACCGGCCTCCACGTAACGCGCGGCGCGCTCGATGGCGCGCTCGAGACCCTCGGCCGCGAGCGCGTCGGTGCGCGCCATCACCACGAAGGACGGATCGGTACGCGCGTCGACCGCGGCCTTGAGCCGGTCGCACATTTCATCTGCGGAGACGATTTCCTTGCCCGGCCGATGGCCGCAGCGCTTGGCACCCACCTGGTCTTCGATATGCATGGCGGCGGCGCCGAACTTGATCAGGGACTTCACCGTGCGCGCGACGTTGAAGGCGCTCGCGCCGAAACCGGTGTCCACGTCGACCAGCAGCGGCAGCGTGCACGCGTCGGTAATGCGGCGCACATCGGTCAGCACGTCGTCCAGCGTCGATATCCCCAAGTCGGGCAGGCCGAGCGATCCGGCTGCCACCCCACCGCCCGACAGGTAGATCGCACGGTATCCGACCCGCTGCGCCAGACGCGCATGGTAGGCATTGATCGCGCCGATGACCTGCAGCGGTCTTTCAGCCGCGAGCGCATCGCGGAATCTCTTGCCTGGAGTCGCTTCGATCATTGCGGATGCATCCTCCTGTTCGAGCCGCAGGGATCAAGGGCTACCCGAGGCCCGTTCTGCTGCGACGAGCCCGCGGGGCGCGAACCGCAAGCGGGGATCGGCGCGGTGGGGTCTCATTGCTTGGCGGCGCTGGGGTGAACTAAGGCTTCGGCGAGCGCACTCAGTCCAGCAGGTGCTCGATTGCATTGCGTTCTTCTTCCAGCTCCCTGAGCGTGGCCTCCATCTTCTCGCGGCTGAAGGCGTCGATCTCCAGGCCCTGGACGATCTGGTAGCCGCCGTCGCCGCAGATCACCGGATAGCCGAAGATGAGGTCTTGCGGGATCGCATACGAACCATCGGACGGGACACCCATGGTAGTCCACTTGCCGCGGGTACCTAGCACCCAGTCGTGCACATGGTCGATGGCGGCACTGGCGGCTGAGGCCGCGGAAGACAGGCCGCGTGCCTCGATGATCGCAGCACCGCGTTTGGCCACGGTGGGAATGAACACTTCCCGATACCACCTTTCGTCGCCGATCACACTGGGTGCCGGCCGTCCGTCGATGGTGCAGAAGCGATAGTCCGGGTACATGGTCGGTGAATGATTCCCCCAGACGATCATCCGCTCGATCGACTGCACGGGCTTGCCGCTTTTCGCGGCGAGCTGGGAGAGGGCCCGATTGTGATCCAACCGCAGCATCGCCGTGAAGTTTTCGCGCGCCAGGCCCGGCGCGCTCTTCATGGCGATGTAGGCATTGGTGTTGGCGGGGTTGCCGACCACCAGCACCTTCACGGTGCGCTTGGCGACTTCCTCCAGCGCCTTGCCCTGGACCGTGAAGATCGCGCCGTTGGCTTCCAGCAGGTCCTTGCGTTCCATGCCCTTGGTGCGCGGCCGGGCGCCTACAAGCAGCGCGATGTCGCAGTCCCTGAAAGCGACCTTGGGGTCATCGGTGACGACCAGACCCGCCAGCAGCGGGAAGGCGCAGTCCTCCAGCTCCATGACGACCCCTCGCAGGGCCGTCAACGCCGGTGTGATCTCCAGCAGTTGCAGGATGACCGGCTGGTCCTTCCCGAGCATCTCGCCGCTGGCGATGCGAAACAGCAGGCTGTAGCCGATCTGGCCGGCGGCGCCGGTGACTGCGACACGAACGGGGGCCTTCATGCGGAGTTCCTTGGAGTAGTCCTGGCTGCGTGTGGGGGTCAGCGCAGTGGGTGGGAACGTGAATTCGCGCGACGGAGTTTGAGTGCCCGCTTTTTTTCGCACGGAATGTTAGCGATCCGGGGATTGCGGTGTCAACGAACTCGGATATCTTATATAAGACACAGGTCTGAGTTGGACGGCACGCATTCTTTGGGCTTAGAATCGTTTTCGACATGAAGTCGCCTGCTTCCAGCCCGCCGGCGTATCAGCCGCTTTACCGGCAGATCAAGCACTTGATCACCGAGTCTCTAGTGTCCGGCGAGTGGAAGCCCGGTCAGCCCATCCCCAGCGAGATCGAACTCGCGCAGCGCTACAGCGTGAGCCAGGGCACGGTGCGCAAGGCGATCAGCGAACTGGCGGAGCAGAAACTGCTCATCCGCCAGCAGGGCCGGGGAACATTCGTGGCCTCCCACTCGGAAGAGCGCAAGAGCTTCCCGTTTCTCAGGATAACGCCCGACCGGGGAAGGCTGGAATCGGTCTCGGCCAGCCTGATCGATTTTTGGCGCATCAAACTGGATGCGGAGTCGGCCCGCAAGCTTGGAACCAGGGAGTCGGCCAGCGCCTATCTTGTCAGACGCCTGCTCGCTCCGGCAGGCAGCAGCGTCGTCTATGAAGAAATTCGGCTACCCGCCGCGATGTTCGACGGGCTGAGCGCCGAAACCATCGATCTGTACCACTGCATGCTCTACAGCATGTACGAGTCGGCGTTTCAGGTGCGTATCCTGCACGTCGACGAGCAGCTCAAGGCCGTGTCGGCAGAAGGGGAGGTGGCTGCCCGCTTGAACGTGGAGCCGGGAGCGCCGCTGCTCTTGATCGACCGCGTTGCCTATACTTACGCCGACAAACCGGCCGAGCTGCGGCGCAGCTACTGCGATACGCGGGAGCATCACTACCGCAACCGCATCGTGTAAGAGCCGCCTGATCGCCGCGGGGCGCTGCCCCGAGGATCAACAAGACAATGACCGCCGCGCCAAGACCGAAATACCTGAATCTGTTCGAGATCCGCCAGCCGGTGCCCGCCGTGGTGTCGATTCTGCACCGGGTGAGCGGCGCGCTGCTGTTCCTTTTCGCCTGGGCATTGCCGTGGGCGCTGCAGACGCTGTTGCAGTCGCCCGCGGGCTTTGATCGCGTCGTGTCGCTGCTCGATCACTGGCTCGTAAAACTGCTTGCGACCAGCCTGCTGTGGGCTTTCCTGCATCATTTCTTCGCCGGCGTTCGCTTCCTGCTTCTGGATCTGCACGTGGGAGTCGGGCTCGCATCGGCGCGCGCGTCGAGCTGGGCGGTGCTGGCGCTGAGCCTCCTGCTCACCGCTGCGATCGGAGTGGCGCTGTGGTGAAGCGGCTCGTCGTCGGCGCTCACTACGGGCTGCGCGACTGGCTCGCGCAGCGCGTGACGGCTGTGGTCATGGCGGTTTACTCGATTCTGTTCGTGGCCACGCTCGCAATCTGTGCTCCGGCCGGCTATGAAGACTGGCACGCGATCTTTTCTTGGCAGTGGATGCGGCTCGCCAGCCTGGTCTTCCTGCTGAGCTTGTTCTGGCACGCCTGGATCGGCATGCGCGACATCTTCATGGATTACATCAAGCCCGCCGGGCTTCGGCTCGCGTGCCATGTCCTGGTGCTGCTGCTCCTGGTTGCCTATGCGGGATGGGCGATCCAGATCCTCTGGAGCATCTGAATGGCACTTCCGGTCAAGTCGTTCGATGCGGTGATCGTCGGCGCCGGTGGCGCGGGGATGCGCGCCTCGCTGCAGCTCGCGGAGGCGGGATTCAAGGTGGCGGTGCTGTCTAAGGTGTTTCCCACGCGTTCGCACACGGTAGCGGCGCAGGGCGGTATCGGGGCGGCGCTCGGCAACATGGGCGAGGACAACTGGCTCTGGCACATGTACGACACGGTCAAGGGATCCGATTACCTCGGCGACCAGGACGCGATCGAATTCATGTGCCGCGAAGCGCCCCAGGTCGTGATCGAGCTGGAGCACTTCGGCATGCCGTTTGATCGCAATCCGGACGGCACGGTGTATCAGCGGCCCTTCGGCGGGCATTCGCGCAACTTCGGCGAGCGCCCGGTGCAGCGCAGTTGCTGCGCCGCGGACCGGACCGGGCACGCGATGCTGCACACGCTGTATCAGCGCAACCTGCGGGCGAACACCCTGTTTCTGGTGGAGTGGATGGCGCTCGACCTCATCCGCGAGGCGTCCGGACAGGTGCTGGGCGTGACGGCGCTGGAAATGGAGACCGGCGAGGTCTACATCCTGCGCGGGCGAGCGGTGCTGTTCGCCACCGGCGGCGCCGGGCGTGTGTTCGCTTCCAGTACCAACGCGTTCATCAACACCGGCGATGGCCTGGGCATGGCCGCCCGCGCCGGCATCCCGCTCGAGGACATGGAGTTCTGGCAGTTTCATCCAACCGGGGTGGCCGGCGCCGGCGTGCTGATCACCGAAGGGGTGCGCGGCGAGGGCGGTTATTTGCTCAACAGCAAGGGCGAGCGCTTCATGGAGCGCTACGCCCCGACCATGAAGGACCTTGCGTCGCGCGACGTGGTCTCGCGCGCCATGGCCACCGAGATCAAGGAAGGCCGTGGCTGCGGCCCCGACGGCGACTACCTCCTGCTCAAACTCGATCATCTGGGGCCGCAAGTTATCGACAGCCGCCTGCCCGGTATCCGCGAGATCGCGCGCAAGTTCGCCAACGTCGATCCGGTCAAGGAGCCCATTCCCGTGGTGCCGACCTGCCACTACATGATGGGCGGCATCCCGACCAACTATCGCGGAGAAGTCGTCGTGCCGGCCAATGGCAACCCGGAGAGCGTCGTGCCGGGCTTCTACGCGGCGGGTGAATGCGCCTGTGCTTCGGTGCACGGTGCCAATCGCCTGGGAACCAACTCGCTCACCGATCTGCTGGTGTTCGGGCGCGCGGCGGGAGACTCGATGATCCGGTTCCTGCGCGAGAACCCGCTGCACAAGGACTTGCCCAGGGATGCTGCCGACCGCACGCTGGCACGGCTGGCGCGGCTGGACAGCCAGAAGGATGGAGAGAGAGTGCCCGAGATCGCGGCCGAGCTGCGCCGCACGATGCAGGCGCACTGCGGAGTGTTCCGTTTTCCCGACCTGCTCGCCGAGGGCGTGCGCAAGATCAAGGAGGTGGAGCGCCGCGCGCAGCGCAGCGCGATCCAGGACAGGAGCAGGGTGTTCAACACGGCACGGGTCGAAGCGCTCGAACTGGACAATCTGGTCGAGGTGGCGGTGGCCTCGCTGGTGTCGGCCGAGGCACGCAAGGAAAGCCGCGGCGCACACGACCGCGCCGATTGCCCGGATAGGCCCGAGTTCCCGAACGGCCGCGACGACAGGCAGTGGCTGAAGCACACGTTGTGGTTCAAGGAGGGCTGTCGCCTGGAGTACAAGCCCGTACACCTCAAGCCGCTGACCGCCGAGCCGTTCGAACCGAGAGTGCGCACGTATTGAGCCTCGAGGCAAGCAACCACACGGAAGCCCTCAGCATGCGATTCAGGATCTACCGCTACGATCCCGACAAGGACGCCAGACCCTACCTGAAGGACTACGACGTCGCACTGCAATCCTCCGACCGCATGCTGCTCGATGCGCTGGTCCGGATCAAGGAAATGGACGACAGCCTGAGCCTGCGCCGGTCCTGCCGCGAAGGGGTGTGTGGATCGGATGCGATGAACGTCAATGGCAAGAACCGGCTCGCTTGCATTACGCGCCTGAGCGACTTGAAAGAGCCGGTCGAGATACGCCCGCTGCCCGGCCTGCCGGTGATCCGCGATCTGGTCGTGGACCTGAGCCAGTTCTTCAGGCAATACCACTCGGTGAAGCCTTACCTGATCAACGAGGAGCCGGCACCGGAAAGGGAGCGCCTGCAGTCTCCGCAGGAGCGGGCCCAACTCGACGGCCTCTACGAGTGCATTCTGTGCGCGTGCTGCTCGACCGCGTGCCCATCGTTCTGGTGGAATCCGGACAAATTCGTGGGCCCGGCGGGTCTGCTGCAGGCCTATCGCTTCATCGCCGACTCGCGCGATCGGGCCACCGGCGAGCGCCTGGACAACCTGGAAGATCCCTACCGGCTGTTCCGCTGCCATTCGATCATGAACTGTGTGGACGTCTGCCCGAAGGGCCTGAACCCGACGGCCGCGATCAGCGGCATCCGGGACATGCTGGCGCGGCGGGCCATCTAGGGAACGGCCGCACCATGATCGACGAGCATCGCATCCGCTGGCGCTGCAGGCGCGGGATGCTCGAGCTGGATCTGGTGTTGAGTCGCTTCCTAGATGCTCGCCTGGATCAGCTCACCGCGCAGCAGCGCGAGTCGCTGCTGCGGTTGCTGAGGCTGCCCGACGTTGATTTGTGGGACATGGTGAGCGGCAGGCGCGAAGCTCCGGATCCGGGCTGTGCGGAAATCGTCGCCCTCCTGCGTTAGGCTGCGCCGATCCGTGTGAGTCCGGGCGGGTGGAAACGGTAAACTTGCAGCTTCGACGCAGACGATCGGCGAACCCCCGCATGAAGCAGCCGCACACCGCAACGCTATCGGTCGACGACGGGTCCGCGCCCGTCGAATTCCCTGTCCTCTCGGGCACCCTGGGCCCCGATGTGGTGGACATCCGCACGCTCTACGCCAAGACCGGAAAATTCACCTACGACCCGGGTTTCCTGTCCACGGCGAGCTGCCGCTCGTCGATCACTTACATCGACGGCGACGCGGGCGTGCTGCTCTATCGCGGCTATCCGATCGAGCAGCTCGCCAGGCACTGCGACTATCTGGAGGTGTGTTACCTGCTCCTGCGCGGGGAGTTGCCCACGCCGAAGCAGAAGGAAGAGTTCGTCACCACGGTCACGCGCCACACGATGATTCATGAGCAGCTGGCGCGCTTCTATACCGGTTTTCGCCGCGATTCGCATCCCATGGCGGTCATGGTCGGAGTGGTGGGCGCGCTGTCCGCCTTCTACCACGACTCGCTCGACCTGAACAATCCGGAGCATCGGGAGATCTCGGCCTTCCGGCTGATCGCCAAGATGCCGACGATCACCGCGATGGCCTACAAGTACTCCATCGGGCAGCCGTTCATGTACCCGCTCAATTCGCTCTCCTACACCGCGAATTTCATGCGCATGATGTTCGGCGTTCCGGCCGAGGAATACAAGGTCAACGACGTGCTGGTGCGGGCACTGGATCGCATCTTCATCCTGCACGCCGATCACGAGCAGAATGCGTCCACGTCAACGGTGCGCATGGCGGGTTCCTCGGGCGCCAATCCGTTCGCCTGCATCGCTGCGGGCATCGCCTGCCTGTGGGGTCCGGCGCACGGGGGCGCGAACGAAGCGGCGCTCAACATGCTCGAAGAGATCGGCGATGTATCGAAGATCGGGCAGTTCATCGCCAAGGTGAAGGACAAGAATTCCGGGGTCAAGCTCATGGGCTTTGGCCACCGCGTGTACAAGAACTACGACCCGCGCGCCAAGCTGATGCGCGAGACCTGCTACGAGGTGCTGGGCGAACTGGGGCTGGAAAACGACCGGCTGTTCAAGATCGCGCTCGCCCTGGAAAAGATCGCGTTGGAAGACGACTACTTCGTCAGCCGCAAGCTCTATCCGAACGTCGATTTCTATTCCGGGATCGTGCAGCGCGCGCTGGGCATTCCGGTATCGATGTTCACCTGCATTTTCGCGCTGGCTCGCACAGTCGGCTGGATCGCGCAGTGGAACGAAATGATTGCGGATCCGGACCAGAAGATCGGGCGCCCGCGCCAGCTCTACACTGGCTCGGCAAAGCGCGACGTCGTGCCGCTCGAGCAGCGCGGGGACTGAACCGGGCGATGATCAACGCGCATCGGCAGCCGGTCGCCGACGCTTTTCGAGGTACAGAATGTACAGCTTGCGCCGCTCGTGTCGCGGGTAACACCCGGAGGGTCGCACCATGATGAAAGAATTCCTGAGCACTTCCTACCTCTTCGGCGCCAACGCCGCGTTCGTCGAGCAGCTCTACGAGGCCTATCTGGAGAACCCCGAAGCGGTAGCGCCGGAATGGCGGCGTTACTTCGATCAGCTTCAGGCGACTCCGGGCGCACGCGACGTTCCCCACGCGCCCATCGTGGAGTCCTTCGTGCAGTTGGCGCGCATGCGCGTGCCGCATGCCGTGCATGCGGCGGCGCGGTTCGACCGCAAGCAGGTCTCGGTAATCCAGCTGGTCGCCGAATACCGCTTCCGCGGCGTGTTCCTGGCCGATCTCGACCCGCTCAAGCGCCGCGAGCGTCCTCACATCGTCGAGCTGGAACCCGGCTACTACGATCTGACGGATGCCGACATGGACACGGTGTTCAACACCGGTTCGATGATCGGGCAGGAGCAGGCTACGCTGCGCGAGATCATCAAGGCGCTGCAGGAAACCTACTGCGGCACGCTCGGCGTGGAGTACATGTACATCAGCAACCGGGCCGAGAAGCGCTGGATCCAGGAGCGTCTGGAGCCGATCCGCTCCAAGCCGAGCTATTCCCCCGATTACAAGCGCCACATCCTCGAGCGCCTGACCGCTGCCGAGGGTCTGGAACGCTACCTGCACACGCGCTACGTGGGCCAGAAGCGCTTCTCGCTGGAAGGCGGCGAGACGCTGATCCCGATGCTGGACAACCTTCTGCAGCGGGCGGGCGAAGCGGGCGTGCAGGAAGTCGTGATCGGCATGGCCCACCGCGGACGGCTCAACGTGCTGGTGAACACGCTGGGCAAGATGCCGAAGGACCTGTTCGCGGAGTTCGAGGGCAAGCATGACAGCGCGCTGCTGGCCGGCGATGTCAAGTATCACCAGGGTTTCTCTTCCGACATCATGACCCCGGGCGGGCCCATGCACGTGAGCCTCGCGTTCAACCCTTCGCACCTGGAGATCGTCAATCCGGTGGTGGAGGGGTCGGTACGCGCACGCCAGCATCGGCGCAAGGATCGCGAAGGCAAGGAGGTACTGCCGGTCCTGTTGCACGGAGACGCCGCGTTCGCCGGCCAGGGCGTGGTGATGGAGACCCTGAACCTCTCCCAGACCCGCGGCTACGGTACCGGCGGCACGGTCCACATCGTCATCAACAACCAGATCGGATTCACGACGTCGGACCCGCGCGACACGCGCTCCACGCTGTACTGCACCGACGTGGTGAAGATGGTCGAGGCACCGATCTTCCACGTCAACGGCGACGATCCGGAAGCCGCGGTCATGGCCATCGAACTCGCGCTCGACTACCGGATGAAGTTCAAGAAGGACGTGGTGGTGGACCTGGTCTGCTTCCGCAAGCTCGGCCACAACGAGCAGGACGAACCGATGGTCACGCAGCCGCTGATGTACAAGATCGTCAATGCCCATCCCGGCACGCGCAAGCTCTACGCGGACAAGCTGGTGGCACAAGGGGTGGTCGGCGTTGAGGAGCCCGACGCGATGGCAGTGTCGTACCGCGAGGCGCTCGAGGCCGGATACCACACCAACAAGACCATTTTGTCCAACTACAAGCCGCCCTACGCGGTGGACTGGAGCCCGTACAGGAACACCCGCTGGGACGAGAACGACGACACGCAACTGCCCTTGGCGGATCTGCAGTTCCTGGCGCAGCGGCTGACCACCATCCCGCCCGAGTTCAAGCTGCATCCCAGGGTCGAGAAGATCATCGCCGACCGCCGCCTGATGGGGCAGGGCAAGATCCCGGTGGACTGGGGCATGGCCGAGAACCTGGCGTACGCTTCGCTGCTCAAGGAGGGCTACTCGGTGCGCCTGTCGGGGCAGGACTCTGGGCGGGGGACATTCTTCCACCGCCACGCAGTGCTGCACGACCAGAACCGGGAAAAGTGGGACCAGGGGATCTACATCCCCCTGCAGCACATCGCGCCCAACCAGGGCGATTTCGTGGTGATCGATTCGGTGCTCTCCGAGGAGGCCGTGCTCGGCTTCGAGTACGGCTACGCGACCTCGGAGCCAAACGAGCTGGTCGTCTGGGAGGCGCAGTTCGGCGATTTTGCCAACGGCGCGCAGGTGGTGATCGACCAGTTCATCGCCTCGGGCGAAGTCAAATGGGGCCGCATGTGCGGCCTGGTGCTGCTGCTGCCCCACGGCTACGAAGGACAGGGTCCCGAGCACTCATCGGGCCGGATCGAGCGCTTTCTGCAGTTGTGCGCCGACTACAACATGCAGATCTGCATTCCGGCCACGCCGGTGCAGATGTTCTTCCTCCTGCGCCGGCAGATGATCCGCCCCTATCGCAAGCCGCTGGTCATCTTCACCCCCAAGAGCCTGTTGCGCCACAAGGATTCCGTGTCGCCGCTGGAGGAATTCGCCCAGAGCAAGTTCAAGCCGGTCAACGGCGAATGGGACGCGGAGATCCGGCCGGAGAATGTCAAGCGCGTGATCTTCTGCAGCGGGAAGATCTTCTACGAGCTGCTCGCTGCGCGTCGCGAACGCAGCCGCAAGGACGTGGCGATCGTGCGCATAGCCCAGCTCTATCCGTTCCCGCACAAGGATTTCCAGGAGCAGATCGATCTGTACCGCAACGCCCGCGAAGTTCTCTGGTGCCAGGAAGAACCCGGCAACCAGGGCGCATGGCATCGCATCCAGCACTACCTGCTGCGCCACATGCGGCCGGACCAGATTCTGGCCTACGCATTGCGGCCCTCCTCGGCGTCTCCGGCGGTGGGCTATTTATCGCTGCACCTCGAGCAGCAGAAGGCGGTGGTGGATGCGGCGTTCGCCCCCATCACCGACAACGTCGTTGTGCCGGTGCAGGGCACGGCGCGCGCCGACGCGCGCGCGGGGTGAAGCCGCAGTTCACGATGAGGAACGATCATGCTGATTGAAGTCAAGGTCCCCCAGCTCTCGGAGTCCGTTTCCGAAGCCACGTTGCTCACCTGGCACAAGAAGCCGGGCGAGTACGTCAGGCGGGACGAAAACCTGATCGATATCGAAACCGACAAGGTCGTGCTCGAAATGCCGGCCCCGGAGTCCGGAGTGCTGGTAAAGATCCTGAAGGGCGACGGCGAGACGGTCGTAGCCAACGAGGTGATCGCGCAGATCGACACGGAAGCCAAGCCGACGGCGGCCGCCGAGCCGGCCCGCAAGACCGTCCAGGCAGTCAGGGCCGAGCCCGTGACCGCCGCCGCGCCGGCTGCATCCGCGGCGGAAGTCCTCGCCATGCCGGCCGCGCGCAAGCTCGCGGCCGACGCCAAGGTCGATCTGACCCAGATCACCGGCAGCGGTCGCGGCGGGCGCGTGACCAAACCGGATGTCATGGCGGCGGTGGAGGCGAAAACCGCCGTGCAACCCGCCGCCAAAGCGCCGTTGCCGCCGGTTGCTCCGCCGGTGGACGTGGGTCAGATTCTCGGAGATCGGCCGGAGCGGCGCGCGCCGATGTCGCGTCTGCGCAAACGCGTGGCCGAGCGGCTCGTGCAGTCGCAAGCAACCGCGGCGATCCTGACCACGTTCAACGAAGTGAACATGCAGCCGGTGATCGAGCTGCGCAACCGGCACAGGGAGAAGTTCGAGAAGGAGCACGGCATCAAGCTCGGCTTCATGTCCTTCTTCGTCAAGGCGGCAGTGGCGGCGCTGAAGAAGTTCCCGATAGTGAATGCCTCCGTGGATGGCGACGACATCGTCTATCACGGCTACTTCGACATCGGCATCGCGGTGGGCAGCCCGCGCGGCCTCGTAGTGCCGATCGTGCGCAACGCGGATCAACTGTCCTTCGCCGAGATCGAGAAGCAGATTGCCGACTTCGGCAAGCGTGCCCAGGACGGCAAGCTCGCCATCGAGGAGCTGACCGGCGGGACGTTCTCGATCTCCAACGGCGGGGTGTACGGCTCGATGCTCTCGACCCCGATCATCAATCCGCCACAGTCGGCGATCCTCGGCGTGCATCTGACCAAGGAGCGGCCCGTGGTGGAGAACGGCCAGATCGTGATCCGTCCGATGAACTACCTGGCACTCTCGTACGACCACCGGATCATCGACGGGCGCGAAGCCGTGCTGTTCCTGGTGGCGATCAAGGAAGCGCTGGAAGATCCCTCGCGGATGCTGCTCGAGCTCTGAGGTCGATTCCCGGATGAACGATGGCGAAGGCATTTGACGTCGCGGTGATCGGGGCAGGGCCCGGCGGGTACGTGGCCGCGATCCGCGCTGCGCAACTCGGCCTGAATGTCGTCTGCATCGACGATTTCAGGAATGCCAGGGGCACGCCCAGCCTGGGTGGAACCTGTCTGAACGTAGGCTGCATTCCGTCGAAGGCACTGCTGGAGTCCTCGGAGAACTACGAGCGCGCGCTGCGCAAGTTCGGCGAGCACGGCATTCGCATCAAGGAGGTCTCGCTCGACGTGACGGCGATGCTGGCGCGCAAGGACAGGATAGTCGACCAGTTCACGGGCGGGATTGCCTTGCTGTTCAGGAAGAACAAGGTGACCTCGCTGCACGGGCACGGACGCTTCGTCTCGGCGGGCGCCGCGTACCAGATCGAGGTGCGCAACGGCGATGGCGCGCAGATCGTCGAAGCCCGGCATGTGATCGTGGCTACCGGTTCCAGCGCGCGGCAGCTGCCGATGGCCCCAGTGGACAACGACCGCATCTGCGACAATGTGGGCGCGCTCTCGTTTCCGGAGGTACCGGCCAGGCTGGGCGTCATCGGCGCCGGCGTCATCGGCCTGGAGATGGGCAGCGTGTGGAAACGCCTGGGCTCGCAGGTCACCCTGCTCGAAGCATTGCCCGAGTTTCTGCCCTCGGCGGACCAGGCCGTGGCGAAGGAGGCCTGGCGGATCTTCACCAAGACCGTCGGTCTGGACATCCGCCTGAATTGCAGGATCGACGGCGTCAAGCGCGGCAAGAAGTCCGTCACGCTCGAGTACAGCGACGGCCAGTCCGCGCACAAACTCGAGTTCGACCGCCTGATCGTGTCCATCGGCCGGGCACCGAACTCGGCCGATCTCGGGGCCGAGACGATAGGCCTGAAGATCGACGCCCGCGGTTTCATCGAAGTGGACGAGCGCAACCGGACCAACCTGCCCAACGTCTACGCGATCGGCGACGTGGTGCGTGGCCCGATGCTCGCGCACAAATCCTCCGAGGAGGGCGTGGCGGTGGCGGAGACGATCGCCGGCCAGCACGGGCACGTCAACCTGGAAACCGTGCCATGGGTGATTTACACCGCCCCGGAGATCGCCTGGGTCGGCCGCACCGAGCAGCAACTGAAGGCCGAAGGCGTCGCATACCGCAGCGGGCAGTTTCCGTTCTCGGTCAGTGGTCGGGCGAGGGCGCTCGGCGAGACCGCCGGTTTCGTCAAGATGCTGGCGCACGCGCGCACCGATCGCATCCTCGGCGTGCACATACTGGGCCCTTATGCCTCGGAGCTCATCGCCGAGGCGGTGGTGGCGATGGAGTTTGCCGCCACTAGCGAGGACATCGCGCGCATCGTCCATGCCCATCCTTCGCTGTCGGAGGCGGTGCACGAAGCCGCGCTCGGCGTCGACAAGCGCTATCTGAACCTCTGAGCTCGATGCCCGACGCTCCGGCCGCCAGCGCCCCACCGGCCGCAGGCTTTCGCGCCCATGCGCTGCGCTGCGCCGAGCGCCACGGCTACCGTCTCGACGCGGCCCAACTGACAGCCTGCGGCGAACTGGACCGGCTCTATGCCGAGCTGAGGGGACTGGAGCACAACGGCCGCTCGCTGCTGCGCGTGTTCCAGCGCAGCGAGCCGGTGCGCGGGGTCTACCTGTGGGGTGGAGTGGGGCGGGGCAAGAGTTTCCTGATGGACTGCTTCCACGATAGCTTGCCGATGCTGCGCAAGCGCCGGCTGCATTTCCACCGTTTCATGCAGTCGGTCCATCGCCGGCTGCGGGAGCTTCAGGGCGAGGCCGACCCCCTGCGCCAGATCGGCCGGGAGATGGCGCGCGAAGTGCGCCTGCTGTGCCTGGACGAGCTGCACGTGAGCGACATCGGCGACGCGATGATCATGCGCAACCTGCTGGCGGCGCTGTTCGAGCACGGGGTGGCGCTGGTCACCACCTCCAATCAGCGTCCCGACGAGCTGTACGAGCACGGCCTGCAGCGCGCACAGTTCCTTCCGGCCATCGAGCTGATCAAGCGGTGGATGGCCCTGGTCCATGTCGATGGCGCGACGGACTATCGTCTGGCGATGCTGGAGAGGGCAGGCGTGTTTCATGCACCGCTCGGCGCGGAAGCGGAAGCGGCGCTGGCCCGCACTTTCGAAGAGGTAACGGGGGGGCCAGGGGTCGAGGGAGCTTTCCTGGAGATCGCGGAACGCCGGATTTCGGCGCGGCGGCTGGGCGAGGGGGTGGCCTGGTTCGAGTTTGCGGCGCTGTGCGACGGGCCGCGGGCGCAGGCGGACTACATCGAACTGGCGCGGCGCTTCCACACGGTGCTGGTCTCCGGCGTGCCGGTGTTCGGCGCGGCCGATGGCGACCGGCGCCGCCGGTTTGCCTGGATGGTCGACGAGTTCTACGATCGCCGGGTGAAGCTCGTGCTGAGCGCGCAGGCGCAACCCGCCGCGTTGTTCGCGCGCGCCGGCAAGGCCGCCGAGGCGCAGCGGACGGTTTCGCGGCTGATCGAAATGCAGACGCGCCGCTACCTGAGCGAACCGCACCTGGCCTGAGCCAGGCGCTTTTCAGACAAGGAGGGAGAAGGGCGATGACTTCAGTCAAGGCGTACCGGATCTTCAGCGAAGACGGCAAGGTCACCAGCCGCTTCGTGGACATGAGGCTCGACGAGCTGGATCCTGGTGAGGTGGTGGTCAAAGTCGCCTATTCCAGCGTCAACTACAAGGACGCCTTGGCCGCGACCGGCGCCGGCAAGATCATCCGGCGTTTCCCTTGTGTCGGCGGCATCGACCTCTCGGGTACGGTGGTGGAGTCCAGCGATCCCCGATTCAGGCAAGGCGACCCGGTCATTGCCACCAGCTACGACCTCGGCGTCGCCCACGACGGGGGATATGCGCAGTATTGTCGCGTCCCCGCAGCCTGGGTGGTGCCGATGCCCCAGGGGCTGGATCTGTTCGAGGCGATGGCACTGGGGACCGCAGGGTTCACCGCCGGGCTGGCGGTGGAACGCATGGAGCACGAGGGCTTGAAGCCGGCCGCTGGACCGGTCATCGTGACCGGCGCCACCGGCGGCGTGGGCAGCGTGGCGGTCGATATCCTCGCGGGCCGCGGCTACCAGGTGGTCGCCCTCACCGGAAAGGAGGGCGAGACCGCTTACCTGAAGAAACTCGGCGCGCAGGAAGTCATGCTGCGCGCGAACCTCGACCTCGCCAAGATCAAGCCGCTGGACAAGGCGACGTGGGCCGGCGCGGTGGACAACCTGGGTGGAGACGTGCTCTCGTGGATCGCCAGCACCATGCAGATCGGCGGTACCCTGGCTGTCATCGGACTGGCCGCAAGCCACCAGTTCAACACCACCGTGATGCCGTTCATCCTGAGGGGCGTCAGCCTCTTGGGGATCGATTCCGTCAACGCGCCGATGGAGTTGCGGCAGAAAGTCTGGCGTCGCCTGGGAAGCGATCTCAAGCCGCGCTCGCTGAAGGAAATGGCGACCACGATCCGCTTCGAGGAACTGCCAGGCGTGTTCGACAAACTGCTCAAGGCGCAGGTGCGCGGACGCACGGTGGTCAGAATCGGCGCTTGAGGCGCATCGCGCCAAGGGGAGGGAGATGGGCGAAACATATCGGGCCTTCCATCGCCGCTCGATCGAGCAGCGCGAAGCGTTCTGGCGCGAGCAGGCGGCGCTCATCGACTGGCGCAAACCGTTCGACCGGGTGCTCGATTACAGTCGGCCGCCGTTTGCGCGCTGGTTCGTCGGCGGCGAGACCAACCTGTGCCACAACGCGGTCGATCGCCATCTGGCGGCGCGCGGCGATCAGAAGGCGCTGGTCTACCTCTCGACCGAGACGGGACAGCAGCGTGCCTACACGTACCACGAGCTGCATCGCGAGGTGAATCGCTTTGCCAGCGTGCTGCTCGGGCTCGGCGTGGCCAAAGGCGACCGCGTGCTCATCTACATGCCGATGATCCCCGAGGCCGTCTTCGCGATGCTCGCCTGCGCGCGCCTGGGAGCCATTCACTCGGTGGTCTTCGGCGGTTTCGCCGCGGCGAGTCTTGCGAGCCGGATCGACGATGCCCGGCCGGCGGTGATGGTGACCGCCGACGCCGGCATGCGTGCCGGCAAGGTGATCGCGTACAAGCCCCTGGTCGACGAAGCGATGCGCCTGTCGCAGTCGCCGCCGCGCCAGGTCGTGATCGTCAACCGGAATCTCGATCCCGGAATGCCGATCGTTGGCGGCCGCGACCTTGATTACGCGGCGCTGGTGCGTGCGCACGAGAACGCAGCCGTGCCGATCACCTGGCTGGAATCCACCGAGCCGAGTTACATCCTGTACACGTCGGGCACGACCGGCCGGCCCAAGGGCGTGCAGAGGGACACGGGCGGCCACGCCGTGGCGCTCGGCGCCTCGATGCAGTACATCTACTGCGGCCAACCCGGCGAGACGATGTTCACGACTTCCGATATCGGCTGGGTGGTTGGGCATTCCTATATCGTCTATGCGCCGCTGCTACGGGGCATGACGACGATCGTCTACGAAGGCGTGCCGATCCGTCCCGACCCGGGCATCTGGTGGAAGATCGTGCAGGACGAGAAAGTGCACGTCATGTTCTCCTCGCCCACCGCCATCCGCGTTCTCAAGAAGCAGGATCCCGCGTACCTGCGGAAGTACGATCTTTCGTCGCTCAAGCACCTGTTTCTCGCCGGCGAGCCGCTGGACGAACCCACGCACCGCTGGATCAGCGAGGCGCTCGGCAAACCGGTGATCGATCATTATTGGCAGACCGAGACCGGATGGCCGATCCTCACCGCGGTTCCGGGCGTGGAGAAGACGCCGATCAAGTACGGCAGCCCCTCTTTTCCCGCCTACGGATACGACCTGCGGTTGCTGCGCGAGGCCGACGCCGGCGAAGCCGGTGTTGACGAGAAGGCGGTAGTGACCATCGTGCCGCCGCTGCCTCCGGGCTGCATGTCCACGGTGTGGGGCGACGACGAGCGCTTCGTGAAGACCTATTTCAGCACCTTCTCCTCGCGGGTCGTGTACTCCACCTTCGACTGGGGCATCCGCGATCGCGACGGTTACTACTTCATCCTCGGACGCACCGACGACGTGATCAACGTCGCGGGGCACCGGCTTGGTACGCGCGAAATCGAGGAGGCCGTCCAGGCCCATCCGAACATCGCCGAGGTGGCCGTGATAGGTGTGGCGGATCAGTTGAAAGGGCAGTTGCCCGTCGCGTTCGCGGTGGTCAAGGATTCCGCCAGGATTGCCACGGCGCAACTCAGGGATCTGCACGAGAAGGAGATCATGGCGACCGTGGATGCACAGCTCGGCGCGATCGCCCGCCCGGGACGCGTGTATTTCGTCTCGATGCTGCCGAAGACGCGTTCGGGAAAGCTGTTGCGCCGGAGCATCCAGGCGCTCGCGGAAGGCCGCGATCCCGGCGACCTGACCACACTGGAAGATCCGGCCGCGCTGGAGCAGATCCGTCAGGTGGTGCAGGGTGACTAGCTGGGCAGGAAAAGAATGGGGCGGCCAGCGGCTGCCCCCTTCGCGGAATTTCCCTGTGGCTCAGTTGCGGGGGCGTGGATCGTCTGCGGGATCGATGTATTCGATCGGGTTGCCCACTGGCCCCATGCCCTGTTCCTGGATGATGACTTCCGTGCGCGCCCATGCGTAATGCGGTACGCCCGCGCGGGTGATGTAAAACGCACCCGGCCGGAACTCGTTCATCGTCGTCGGATCGAAGCGCGCGCCCACCCCAGACCAGTAGGTTCCTTCAAGGACCGTCACCACGCGCTCATCGGGGTGGCGGTGGGGCGGAAGCTTGTAGCCCGCAGGCATCCGGGCGCGAAAGATGTACGGGCCCGGCTGCCTCGGGTCGCCGTAGAGCATGAGGGTCATCATGCCCCCGGGAACGGACTTGTTCGGCGCCCACTGGATATCCTGCGCATCGGCGGTGGCGAAACTGTCCCGCATCACGACGCTCATGTCGTTTGCGTTTTCGCCGTGCGCCACCGGGAAGGCCGCAATCGCCAGGGACACTCCCAGCACGTTCAGGGATCGCTTGCACAACGTTCGCATCCGTAATCTCCTCAACGATTCCTGCGGCGGGTCGCTTGCGCGGAAGATGTTATCACGCTTGTTCGACCGGACTTCAGGCAAGGTCGCGCGTGCGCAGCGCGTTGGAGCGGACTCACGGGCGCAGGCCTTCGTCCGGCGGACGAGCGCGCCGCGGCTCAAGCCGAACCGTCAGAAGCGCTTGAAGAGCGAGAGCGAGAGGAAGGAGTCGACCACGGCGTCGCCGAGCTCGATGCGGGGTGCGTAGCCGAGCGCCAGCCCGGTCTTTTCCCCGACGAGAAGCTCCGGAAAGACGAACGGAACCACCAAAACTTCGTAGCCGGTCACCAAGCCTGCGGTCACGCGCAGGCTCAAAGGGCCGGCGAGCGGCCAGTCGCCGCCCGTGCCGCTGTAGGTGGACGTCTTTTCGAGCGAGTTGCGGAAGGTTCCCACCGTGACAAACAGCCGTCCGTTGGACTTGCGCCACTTGAAGCCGAAGCCGGCGTTGTTCTCGTTGTACCCCGCAGCACGATCGAAGTGGTGCGAAGTGACGTGCACCGCGAGCTCGCGCGGGCAGTACTCGTAAGGGTCGCTGCAGTCGAACATGGCGTTCTCGCTCGTCGCCCGTTGGGGTTCGCGCAGTGAGTCTGCAACCGCCATGCCATGCGCATTTCGCGCGCAGACCTTCCGCACCAAGAGGCCCCCGAACGCCCGGCCCCGCCGTCCTTGCGAAGTGGCTATGTAATTGGTGAGAAAAGCGGATCGCTGTTCACCGTGCAGTGAGCCGGCCCCGTCTGCTGAAAAGCGGATGGACGCCTGTCGGTGCAGCGCAAACAGTCGCAGGGCCCGTCGGCACCGCTGACTGACCGACGACAGGCCAGTCGAAGAACCGACGGCCGGCCAGACGCCTGAGACCGGGCTTGTGGTTGCAGGCTGCGAGTCGATGACCTCCGGCGGCCCCACACGAGGAGCCGGTGAAAGAGCGTGGAGGCGGAAAGCTGCGGCCAGACGATCGGCGCGCAAGGCGTTCCGAGGCACGCGGTGCGGGGAGGCGCCTGGACCCGCACTTCCGGGATCGGGCGAATCTAGCGCTGACGGTCGCCTTCGGTAACCGAAAGATTCGCTCGCGCGGTCCAGACCACCATGCGATAAAAGCTCTCGCGGCGTACTTCGGCAGGCATCTGGTCGCCGACTTGCAGGGTGAACATCACGCGCGCGAGGTCGCCTCGGGTCTCCAGGATGCGCACCGCGCTGATCACCTTGCCGAATTCCTCCTCGGGCAGATAGGTGCACTTCTGCTCGGCGAGCAGGCGCGCCTTCACGTCCTCGAGCGCCGCGCCTTGCACGCTCGCGGCCACCGCTTCGGCGTGCGCCTCCGGCGAAACGCAGAGCCAGGCACTCTGGACGAAGCGTTCTCCGGCCGCCAGTGCCGTGTCTGCCAGGGCATGTACGCCGATCCAAACGAGCAACAGTTTTCGCACGACGATCTCCCGAGAAGGTCCAGCGAACGCGCCTGCGCACGATCGCTTGCGGCGCGTTACTGTGGCGCGGGAAGGGGTGGTCGAGAAACAGACGGTGATCGATTGTGCCCGCGAGGGGTCGAAGCCGCCGGATACTCCCGCCGTTTCATCATTACGCTCGCGCCGACCAGCCGGCTATCACGAGCCACTTCCGCAGAAACGAGAACGCCCCGCGAGGGCATTTTCGTTTCTGGCGGAGAGGGCGGGATTCGAACCCGCGGTACGACTCGTCGCCGTACACACGCTTTCCAGGCGTGCACCTTCGACCGCTCGGTCACCTCTCCGAATGCATTTCAATTGTTTGGTACTGGTTAGAACGCTACGCTTTGGCTTCGACCTAACCTGAAGGTTAGTCTGCGCCGCAATAAGGCCGCTGGGGCGGCCGTATTGTCCAGGCGTGCACCTTCGACCGCTCGGTCACCTCTCCGAAAGTCATCGATCCCGATTCAATTGTACCCCGCCCACCCGGACCTTCCCGGCAGCAGGCTCCACGTTTTCATGGCTGTCGCAGTTCGCGCGGGACCCGACCTCCGACTGCGCGTATCGGCCGGAAAAGAAAGGCGCGCAGGCTAGCGGAAGGCCCGCGCGCTGTCAAAGCGCGCGAGCGTGCCGGGCAGGAAGGTGCGGTCACCTCGGATGGCTTTTCCAGCATGCGAGAGTTGTGATGTAGTTGCTCTGCGACAGGTGGTTCCCAGGAACGTTTGCGCAGCACGGCGCAGACAGACTAGGATTTGCACGCAGGGACTCGACGAGAAGTGCAGCTGATTTGCGGGTCTGCTTTAACACCAACAGATAACAGCAAGAACAGAAAGGCTTTGAGGAAGAGAAGCGGCGGCCCGGCGCCGGGCATCCGCGAGTACCGAGATCAGTCGGCGGCCCCGAGTTGGCCGCCGACTAAGGGAGGAGAGCAAGATGGTCACGTTGTTCGGTGACCGCGTTCCGCTGACGATGCTCTTTGCCATCGTCCGGAAGCGGCAGTCAGCAGTTCTGAAGTCGCGGCATCGCTTCGATGCGAGACCCTTCGTTTCGTCAGCCCCACATCCCGAAGGCGGTGCGATCGCGGCGGGTCCGATGGCGCGCAGCGAAGCGCGTCCGGCGCGCGTGGCCAGAAGCCACGAGGGCCCGAGCCTCATCGGGCTGCGCCATGTCTGGTACCGCGAAGCGGTGGAACACGATCCGCGATACGACGCCCACTACTTTGTACGTTCCGGCGAATGGGTCGAGCCCAAATGCGCCGATCCGCAGTGCGCACTGTGCAAGGACCGGCCCGAGCGCCATCCGGGCCCGCGCCGCGCTCGGGCGCTACCGGCATTGCTCAAAGCGCGTGAAGCGCTGGCCGAAAATGCGCGGGTGAGCGTTTAGCTCACCTGCTTCAACTGTTCGAGTATCGCCGGGTTTTCCAGGGTCGAGACGTCCTGCCTGATCTCTTCGCCCTTGGCGATCGCGCGCAGCAGCCGGCGCATGATCTTTCCGGATCGGGTCTTGGGCAGGTTGTCGCCGAAGCGGATGTCGTCCGGTTTCGCGATGGGCCCGATCTGCTGCCCGACCCACTCGCGCAGTTCCTTCGCGACTTCCCTGGCCGCTTCGCCTTGTGGGCGCGCGCCTTTCAGCACCACGAAAGCAACCACGGCCTCGCCCTTGATCTCGTGCGGCTTGCCCACAACCGCCGCTTCCGCGACCAAGGGGTTTGCGACCAGCGCCGACTCGATCTCCATCGTGCCCAGCCGGTGCCCGGAGACATTGAGCACGTCGTCGATGCGTCCCATGATCCAGAAATAGCCGTCGAGATCGCGGTTGGCACCATCGCCCGCCAGGTAATACTTGCCCTGGAACTCTTCCGGATAGTAGTTCTTCTTGAACCGTTCGGGATCACCCCAGATGGTGCGGATCATCGACGGCCAGGGTTTCTTGATCACGAGGATCCCGCCTTTGCCTTTTTCCACCGAGTGGCCGGTTTCGTCCACCACATCGGCCATGATGCCGGGCAGAGGCAGCGTGCAGGAGCCGGGCTTGAGGGGCGTGGCGCCCGGCAGCGGAGTGATCATGTGGCCGCCGGTCTCGGTCTGCCACCAGGTATCCACGATCGGGCAGCGGCTGTTACCCACCGTGGTGTAGTACCACATCCATGCTTCCGGATTGATCGGTTCGCCCACCGTGCCCAGCAGCCGCAGGCTGGACAGATCGCATTTCTTCGGCAGGTCGGCACCGAGCTTGATCAGAGAGCGGATCGCAGTGGGCGCGGTATAGAACACCGTCACGCGGTGGTTCTGAATGATTCTCCAGAAGCGCCCGGCATCGGGATAGGTAGGCACGCCTTCGAACACGATCTCGGTGGCGCCGACCGCCAGCGGCCCATAGGCGATATACGTGTGGCCGGTGACCCAGCCCACATCGGCGGTGCACCAGAAGATGTCGGTGGACTTGTAGTCGAAGGTCCAGCGCATGGTGAGCATGGCTTGGAGCAGGTAGCCTGCGCTCGAATGCTGCACGCCCTTGGGCTTGCCGGTGGAACCGGAGGTGTAGAGGATGAAGAGCGGATGCTCGGCGTTGACCGGCACCGGCTCGCACACTTCCGGCTGGTTGTGCACCAGCTCGTGCCACCACACATCGCGCGGCGCGTGGAAGCGGATCGGAGTGCCGGTCCGGCGGTAGATCACCACGTGCCGCACCGCGTCGCATCCACCCATGGCAAAGGCTTCGTCGACCGCGGCCTTGAGCGCGATCTCCTTGCCCCCGCGCATCTGCCCATCGGCGGTGATGACCGCCACCGCGCCGGCGTCGATGATGCGTTCCTGCAGACTCTTGGCGGAAAAGCCGCCGAAGACCACGGAGTGCGTGGCTCCGATCCGCGCGCACGCCAGCATGGCGACCACGGCTTCGATCGACATCGGCATGTAGACGACGACCCGGTCGCCGATGCGGATGCCGAGGCTGTTCAGGCCGTTGGCGAACTGGCAAACGCGGTGGTAGAGCTGCCTGTAGGTGATTCGGGTGACCGAGCCGTCGTCGGCTTCGAAGATGATCGCCGTCTTGTCCGGCTGGGTGTTGAGGTGGCGGTCCAGGCAGTTGTAGGAGACGTTCAGCTCGCCGTCGTGGAACCACTTGAAGAACGGCGGGTTGCTCTGGTCCAGGACCTTGGTGAAGGGCTTGTGCCAGAGCAGCTGCTCGCGGGCGTGGCGTGCCCAGAAGGCTTCATAGTCGCGCTCGGCTTCCGCGCACAGTGCCCGGTAGGCGCTCATGCCGGAGACGTTGGCGTTCTTGACAAATTCCGGGCTCGGTTCGAAGACGCGGTTCTCGTGTAGGACCGATTCGATGGTGCTCATTCAGATCTCCCCGACGCAGTGCTGTTGGCGCCTCGCGCCGCTCGGCTGTGCTCGTGAACGGCGCGGCCGGTCTGCTGCCCGATCTTTGACCGCAAGGACCGGTCGACCTGCGGTCCATTATAGCGGCGCTGCCCCGCGCCAAAGACCCCCCGCGGCCAGGCAAGTGCACTGCGCGTCTGCGGGAAGAATCGCGCGTCGTTGGGGCGAAGGTCATGGCGTATACTGGCCGCCTTCCCATGCGCCCGAGCGCGCGGCGAAGTCCGAAGCTCCATGACCGTCATTGCCCAGCACGACCTCATCGACAGCGTGGCCGACGCGCTGCAGTACATCTCCTACTACCATCCGCGCGACTACATCCGGTCCCTCGCACAGGCCTATGAGCGCGAGCAGTCGCCGGCGGCGCGCGACGCCATCGCACAGATCCTGACCAACTCGCGCATGTGCGCGCAGGGCAGGCGTCCGATCTGTCAGGACACCGGAATCGTGGTGGTCTTCCTGCGCATCGGAATGGGGGTGCGCTGGGACGGCGCCACGATGGGCATCGCCGACATGGTCAACGAAGGCGTACGGCGCGCCTACCTGCACCCCGAAAACAAGCTGCGCGCCTCCATCCTCGCCGATCCGGCCGGCAGTCGCAGAAACACCCGCGACAACACACCGGCGGTGATCCACATGGAACTGGTGCCAGGCGATACGCTCGACGTGCGCATCGCGGCAAAGGGGGGAGGTTCGGAGAACAAGGCGAAGTTCGTCATGCTCAATCCCTCCGACAGCATTGTCGACTGGGTGGTGACGGCGCTGCCGGCCATGGGCGCGGGATGGTGCCCGCCGGGGATGCTGGGCATCGGCATCGGGGGCAGCGCGGAGAAGGCCATGGTGCTGGCCAAGGAAGCGCTGATGGAGCCGATCGACATGCACGTACTCAAAGCGCGCGGACCGGCGAACCGGCTCGAAGAACTGCGTCTGCAGATTTACGACCAGGTCAACGCGCTGGGCATCGGCGCGCAGGGTCTGGGCGGCCTGACCACGGTGCTCGACGTGAAGATCAGGGACTATCCGACGCACGCTGCCTCGCTGCCGGTAGCGGTCATTCCGAATTGCGCGGCCACCCGCCACGTGCACTTTGTCCTCGACGGCCGCGGGCCGGCGCGTCTGGAACCGCCGCGCCTGGAGGACTATCCGGACGTGCACTGGACCCCGGCAACGCAGGCGCGCCGCGTCGATCTCGCGAAAGTGACCCGGCAGGAGATCGCGAGCTGGAAGCCGGGTGAGACCTTGCTGCTCAGCGGCAAGCTGCTCACCGGGCGCGACGCCGCCCACAGGCGCATTCAGGAACTCGTCGAAACGGGTCGGGGGCTGCCTGCCGGGGTCGACTTCCGCAATCGCTTCATCTATTACGTCGGCCCCGTCGATCCGGTGGCGGGCGAAGTGGTCGGGCCTGCCGGTCCGACCACTGCGACACGGATGGACAAGTTCACGGACCTGATGCTGGAGAAGACCGGGCTGCTCGGCATGATCGGCAAGGCCGAGCGCGGGCCCGCCGCCATCGAATCCATCCGCCGGCACAAGGCGGTCTATCTGATCGCGGTCGGTGGTGCCGCCTACCTGGTGTCAAAGGCGATCAAATCCTCGCGGGTGGTCGCTTTCGCCGACCTCGGGATGGAAGCGATCTACGAGTTCGAAGTGCAGGACATGCCGGTGACGGTGGCGGTGGACGTCGACGGCAATTCGATCCATCAATCCGGCCCGGCCGAATGGCGCGCCAGGATCGGCAAGATCCCGGCGTTGGTGCCGGGCTGAGGCCGACGGCCACGCTGGCGGGTGCACGGAGGAGAAAGCGTGAAACCGGTTTTTGGAAGTCTCGCGGCGGCGGCAGGTGCCGCCGCCCTGTTCGCGATTGCGCAGGACCAGTCGCCTTCGCCCGCTGCGCTTTCGGCCGGCAGCTTCACTTCCACGTCGACTGGAGCGCAGGCCTTTTCCGTCCCCGTGGCCACGCTGGACGCGGAGCAGCGCAGGGTCTTCGCCGACGGGCACAAGTTCTTCCACGAAGCCTGGGTCGTCGCGCCCGACATGTCCGGTGTGTGGGGGCTGGGCCCGACCTTCAACGAAGACCGCTGCTCGAAGTGCCATGAGCATAACGGGCGCGCCGGCGCGCCGCGCTCGGCGCATGACCCCCTGCGCGGCATGCTGGTGCGGCTGAGCCTCCCGGGACGCGACGCCCAGGGTGCTGCGCGGCCGCATCCCGATTACGGCGACCAGCTCAACGACAAAAGCATCCCCGGGGTGCCGGCCGAAGGCCGCGCCGTCGTGGACTACGAGACGGTGCAGGTCGCGTTCGCGGACGGCGAAACGATCGAATTGCGCCGCCCGCGCGTGCGATTTTCGGACCTGCAGTTCGGTCCGCTCGGCGAGGACATCCAGATCTCGGTGCGAATCGCGCCGGCGGTGTTCGGACTGGGTCTGCTGGAAGCGGTGCCGGAAGCCCAGCTCTTGGCCATTGCCGAGCAGCAGGCACGGTACGGCATCAGCGGCCGGCCCAACTATGTCTGGGACTACGAAAACGACCGGGTCGCGCTCGGACGGTTCGGATGGAAGGCGAATCAGCCCAGCCTGCGCCAGCAGATCGCCGCGGCCTTCATCGGCGACATCGGCGCCACCTCGTGGATCTTCAGGGAGGAAAACTGCCCCGGTGCCCAGATACAATGCCGCGAGATGCCCTCGGCGGTGCGTTGCGGCGGGCAGGGCGGCTGCACCGGTCAGTTCCGGCCAGATGTCATTCCCAGCCGGCTGGCGAGCCTCACGTTCTACCTTCAGGCCTTGACCGTGCCGGCGCGCCGCGACGTCGACGACCCGGAAGTGCAGCGCGGCGAGAAGCTCTTCGAACGGGCGCGTTGCTCGCTCTGTCACGTCCCGGAACTGACAACGGGCGACAAGACCGCGATCACGAGCGCGGCCGCGCAGACCATACGGCCCTACACCGATCTGCTGCTGCACGATATGGGAGATGCGCTGGCCGATCATCGCCCGGACTTTCTGGCCGATGGGCGTGAATGGCGCACGCCCCCCTTGTGGGGCCTCGGGTTGTACAAGCAGGTCAACGGCAAAGGCGATCTGCTGCACGACGGCCGTGCGCGCAGCATAGCCGAGGCCATTCTCTGGCATGGGGGCGAAGCCGAAGCCTCGCGCGAGCTGTTTCGTGCGCTTTCCAAGGCGGAGCGAAGCGCTCTGGTAAGATTCGTGCAATCCCTGTGAGGCAACTACTGCCGCCGAGCGCTTCGGAATCGACTTCGATGCACAGCCGGGATCCAGGCCGCTCGGGCGCTGTGCGGCGACCTGCATCCCACAACGATCACTGGCGGGCCTCCCCGCATTGCATGGTAGTGAACCTGGTCAGGTCCGGAAGGAAGCAGCCACAGCTATTCTCTGCAAGTGCCGGGGGTCAGGCTCGCCGCCCTTTACGTGGCGGCTGGCGCGGTGCATGGGCGGCCGCGACGCTGGCGCTGGGCGCACCGGCGCTCGGCGCCGATGGGCTGGCGCTCAGTGCAGGCGCGGGCGATCACACCTGCCGCGGCGAGGTTGCATGGGTGCGCGAGACCGGCCGTCCGGGCTTGCGCCTGGGCACTTGGGAGGTGCGCCTCGATTGGGAGGCCAACATCGGTTACTGGACACCCGCGTCCAGCCGCGCCGAGCGCAGGGCGATCATCGATATCGGTCTCACGCCGGTCCTGCGGCTTGCACCGGGAGAGCGGGGGCGCTTCTTCGTCGAAGCGGGCATCGGCGCGCACCTGCTCTCCGATACTTCTCCCTATCGAGGGCGCGAGCTCGGCAGCGCCTTTCAATTCGGCGACCTGATCGGCATTGGTTGGCGCCTGGGAGATCGAAACGGATATGAGGTCGCATTGCGCATCGAGCACTTTTCCAACGCCGGGATCAAGCATCCCAATCAGGGCATCGAATTCGCCATGCTGCGTCTCGTCCGTTGGCTGAGCGCGGGGCCATTGGCATGACGCTGGCGCTGGCCCGCAAGTGGCGCCCGCGCGACTTCTCGGAGATGGTCGGCCAGGAGCACGTCGTCAAGGCCCTGACCAACGCCCTCGAGCAGAACCGCTTGCATCACGCCTGGCTGCTCACCGGCACGCGCGGCGTGGGCAAGACCACGCTGGCCAGGATCCTGGCCAAGGCGCTCAATTGCGCAACCGGGGTCACGTCCAGGCCCTGCGGCCAGTGCGCCGCGTGCACCGAAATCGATGCCGGGCGCTTCGTCGATCTGCTGGAACTCGACGCCGCGTCCAACACACAGGTCGACAACATGCGCGAACTGCTGGAAAACGCGATGTACGCACCGACCGTGGCGCGCTACAAGGTCTACATCATCGACGAAGTGCATATGCTCTCGCGCAGCGCCTTCAACGCCATGCTCAAGACGCTGGAAGAGCCGCCGGCCCACGTGAAATTCATCCTGGCCACGACGGAAGCGCAGAAAATTCCCGTCACAGTGCTCTCGCGCTGCCTGCAGTTCAATCTCAAGCAGATCCCCGCGGCCCAGATCCGCGCCCGGCTGGAGCGGATCCTGCAAGAAGAGAGGATCGGTTTCGAAGGGCCCGCGGTGGCACTGCTGGCGCGCGCAGCCCAGGGCAGCCTGCGCGATGCGCTCTCACTGCTCGACCAGGCGATCGCGCACGGCGCCGGCAAAGTGGAGGAAGCCGGCGTGCGGGAAATGCTCGGTGCGGTGGACCGCGGCCACCTGGTGGCCATCCTGCGTGCGCTGGCTGATCGCGACGCGAAGCGGTTGATCGCCGAGGCCGACCGCATGGCGCAGCGCAGCCTGTCCTTCGACACCGCGCTGGAAGAGTTGGCGAGCCTGCTGCACCGGCTGGCGCTGGCGCAGACCCTTCCGGAGACGCTGCCGGAAGACGAGCCGGAACGCGAAGCGCTCGGCGGGCTGGCGGCCAGCTTCAGTCCGGAAGACGTGCAGCTCATGTATCAGATCGCGCTGCTCGGCCGGCGCGATCTGGGTCTTGCTCCGGACGAATACGGCGGCTTCACCATGACGCTGCTGCGCATGCTGAGCTTCGTGCCACTGGACGCCGGCGGCGCCCTGCCGCGAGGGCAAGCAGCCCAGGCCGGCAGTGCGCCGCAGGAGCCCACGCCCTCGGCGGAGCTCGGCGACTGGCGCTCGCTCATCGGTCAGCTCAAGCTCGGCGGAATGGCGCGGATGCTGGCCGAGCACTGTGAACTCGAGCGCTTTGAGGCGGACGCGGTGGAGCTGAAGCTGCCGCAGGCGCATCGCCACCTGTTCGAAAAGGCCTACGCCGAAAAGCTGCAAGCTGCGCTTCAGGACAGGCTGGGAAAGCAGGTCCGCGTCAGGATCCGCATCGGCGGCGGCGACAATACGCCGGCGGCGCAGGAGGACCGTGAACGCCAGCAAAGGCTGCAGCGCGCCGTGGAGGCCATCGACAGCGATCCTTTCGTGCGCGACCTGGTCGAAAACTTCGACGCTCGCGTCATCGACTCATCGATCAAACCCATTCAGTAGACGGATTGCACCATGATGAAAGGTCAGCTCGCGGGTCTGATGAAACAGGCTCAGCAAATGCAGGAAAACCTCAAGCGCGTGCAGGAAGAGATCGCGGCGATGGAGATCGAGGGGCAGTCGGGCGCCGGCATGGTCAAGGTGGTGATGACGGGCCGGCACGACGTCAAGCGCGTGTCGATCGATCCTTCGCTGCTCAGCGACGACAAGGAGATGCTTGAAGACCTGTTGGCGGCGGCGGTCAACGACGCCGTGCGCCGCGTGGAAGCCGCCACCCAGGAGAAGATGGCTTCGGCCACCGCCGGACTGCCCTTGCCTCCGGGGATGAAGTTTCCGTTCTAGGGCGCGAGCGCAGAGACTGCTTGCCGCTTTTCTGCGGCTCAGTGGCCAGTCAGTCCGCCTGTCTCGGTGTCGCTGTGGCGAGATCATCATCACCATGAAAAGTCCCTCGTCGCTCGAAGAGCTGGTCGAGGCGTTGCGCTGCCTGCCGGGAGTGGGACCGAAGTCGGCCCAGCGCATGGCCTATCATCTGTTGCAGCGGGACAAGCCCGGCGCACAGCGGCTCGCCCGGGCGCTGAGCGAGGCGCTCGAGCGCATTCGCCACTGCGAGAAGTGCAACAGTTTTGCCCAGGCGCAGCTCTGCGCGCTGTGCAGCTCGCCGCGGCGCGACCCGTCCCTGCTTTGCGTGGTCGAGATGCCGGCGGACCTCGCCATGATGGAGCAGACCCAGGTCTACAACGGCTTGTACTTCGTGCTGATGGGACGGCTCAGTCCCTTGGACGGAATCGGACCCAAGGACATCCATCTCGACCTGCTGCTCAAGCGCGCGACCGACGGTGTGGTCAAGGAAGTCGTGCTGGCAACCAATTTCACCGTGGAAGGCGAGGCGACCGCACATTACGTGGGCGAGCTGCTACGAGCCCGCGGGCTGAAGGTGACGCGCATCGCGCGTGGGCTTCCGGTGGGCGGCGAGCTCGAGCACGTGGACACCGGCACGCTGGCGCAGGCCATCATCGAGCGCAGACCGGTATGACGCAAACGGGCGAAGGATCCAAACCGCGCGGCCGCGCCCGGCCGCGCACCACGCCCGCGGTCGGCAAGACACGGCGCCGCCCCCTGCGCCCCCCCGCGCGCCCCGCGGCCGAAGCGGCACCACCGCCCTCCCGCTCGCAGAAACTGCACAAGGTCCTGGCTCAGGCTGGTCTTGGTTCGCGCCGCGCGATGGAAGAGCTGATCGCGGCCGGGAAGGTGAGAGTCAACGGCACGCCGGCCCGACTCGGGCAGCGCGTGACCACCGAGGACCTGATCCAGGTCGGTCGCCGGCAGATCAAGTTTCAGGTAACCACGCGCCTGCCACGGGTGATCCTGTACCACAAGCCGGAGGGCGAGATCGTCTCGCGCGACGATCCGAAGGGGCGGCGCAGCGTGTTCGAGAAGCTGCCTGCGATCCGCAGCGCGAAGTGGCTGGCGGTCGGCAGGCTTGACTACAACACCTGCGGGCTGCTCATGTTCACGACTTCCGGCGAACTTGCCAACCGGCTGATGCACCCGCGCTTCGAAGTCGAGCGCGAGTACGCCGTGCGCGTCTTCGGTCAGCTCGGCGAGGAGCACATTCAGCAGCTGAAAAAAGGCGTGCGTCTGTCCGACGGCGAAGCGCGCTTCGAGACGCTGGAGCCGCAGGGCGGGGATGGGCGCAACCGCTGGTATCGCGTCGTGGTCAAGGAAGGCCGCAACCGCCTCGTGCGCAGAATGTTCGAGGCGCTCGGGTTCACCGTCAGTCGGCTAATGCGCGTGCGCTTCGGAATCGTGTCGCTGCCGCCTTCGGTGAAGCGCGGCACCTGGACCGAGATGAAGGAATCGGAAATCCGCCGGCTGCTCGACTGGGTCGGCGGCGAGCACGCCCCGGAACCGGGTGCGGCGCGCGCCGCGACGCCGGAAGCGGCCCGCAAGCGGCCAAGCAGCCTGCGGCGCGCGGCTAGCCCGCGACGAATTGCCGTGCGTTGAGCACGAAAACTCGTTCTCCGCCGGCGGGCAGCACCGGCCAGTTGAACGCCAGTGAAGGAAAGGCGGCTTCCAGCGCCGCGCGGTTGTCGCCGATCTCCACCACCAGCACGCCGTCGGCACTCAGGCGATCGGGTGCCCGCTCGATGATCCTGCGCACGAGCGCGAGCCCGTCCACGCCGCCGTCCAGCGCCAGGGTCGGCTCCGCCCGGTACTCGGGCGGCAAGGCGGCCATCGACTCCGCCGTGACATATGGCGGGTTGGACAAGATGACGTCGTAGCGCCCCGGCGGCAAGCCTTCGAACAGGTCGCCGCAAATCAGCGTGATGCGGTCTTCGAGGTGGTAATCCGCCACGTTGCGGCGCGCGACCTCGAGCGCGGCATCGGACACGTCGGTGGCATCCACCGTCGCGTGGGGGAAGGCCAGCGCGGCCAGAATGGCGAGGCAGCCGCTGCCGGTGCACAGATCCAGCACGCGGCGCACGCGCCCCGCTTCCGGCACCCACGGTGCCAGCGCTTCGTGCAACAGATCTGCGATGTGGGAACGCGGCACGATCACGCGCTGGTCGACATAGAAGCGGTGATCCCCGAGCCAGGCTTCATGGGTGAGGTAGGCCGCCGGCAGGCGCTCTTCCACGCGCCGCCACAGCAGTTCGATCACCCGCTCGATTTCGCTGCCGGTGAGCGTTGCGTCCAGGAACGGCTCCAGTCGGTCCGGCGGCAGATGCAGGGCGTGCAGGATCAGGTAGGCGGCCTCGTCATAGGCGTTATCGCTGCCGTGCCCGAAGGCGAGTCCCGCGGCATTGAAACGGCTCACCGCAAAGCGCAGCAGGTCGCGCACGGTGCGAAGGCTTTTGCGCGCCTCAGCCCACATCGAAGAGTCTCTGCAGCGTGTCGAAGTAGATGGCCGACAGCGCGTCCAGGTCGGGCAGCGCGATGTGCTCGTCGATCTTGTGGATCGACTCGTTGACCGGGCCGAATTCCACGACCTCGGGACAGATGGCGGCGATGAAACGGCCGTCCGAGGTGCCGCCGGTGGTTGAGAGCTCTGGGCGATGTCCCGTGTTCGCCTCGATCGCACCGCAGAGCGCTTCCACCAGCCGCCCGCGCGGGGTGAAAAACGGGTTCGCCGCGAGCGACCACTCGATCGAGTAGTCCAGGCCGTGCCGATCGAGCAGCGCGCGCAGGCGCCGCTTCAGGTCTTCGGCCGGACTGGCGGGGCAGAAGCGGAAATTGAACAGCAGCTTCAGCTCTCCCGGAATGACATTGGTCGCTCCCGTCCCGGCGTGGATGTTCGATACCTGCCAAGTCGTGGGTGGAAAGTGTTCGTCGCCGCGGTCCCATTCGGTTGCCGCCAGTTCCGTCAGCGCAGGCGCGGCCTCGTGGATGGGGTTCCTGGCCAGGTGCGGATAGGCCACGTGGCCCTGCACGCCACGGATGGTCAGTTCTCCGGACAACGACCCACGGCGACCGTTCTTGATGACGTCGCCCAGTCGCGCGCTCGAAGTCGGCTCCCCGACGATGCAGAAGTCGATGCGCTCTTCGCGCTGCGCCAGACGTTCCACTACCTTGAGCGTGCCGTCGGTTGCAGGACCTTCTTCGTCCGAGGTGAGCAGCAGCGCGATCGAGCCGGGGTGGCGGGGGAAACGCCGCACGAACTCCTCGGCGGCTATCACGAACGCGGCGATCGAGGATTTCATGTCTGCGGCGCCGCGCCCGTAGAGCCGGCCGTCGCGTTCGGTGGGGACGAACGGGTCGGAGCGCCAGCGCTCCAGCGGGCCGGCCGGGACCACGTCGGTATGACCGGCGAAACACACCAGCGGGCGCCCTCCCGCGCGCCGCAGCCAGAGGTTGTCCACGCCGTTCGAACGCAACGGTTCGGCCCGGAAACCGGACGCGCTCAGACGCTGCGCCACGAGCGCCTGGCAACCCGCGTCGTTGGGTGTGACCGAGGGGCGCGCGATCAGCGCGCGCGCAAGTTCCAGCGTGGGAGAGACCATTGCCGGGAAACCGCGCCGGCCGCTGCCGGCGACATTACTTGTCGGTGTCGACGTTGAGCTTGATCTCGCTGAAAGAGTAGTTGCCGCCTGGCTTGACCATGACCCGTCCGGTCGGGCTTTCGCCCAATTTGCCGGCCGCCTTCTGCTCGTAGTTGTTGATCAGCCAGGACAGGTTGGTGGCGGAATCCGAGTTGCGCAGCGCCTCGTCTTTCGAGATCAATCCCTGCTGGTACAGCTCGAACAGTGCCTGCTCGAAGGTCTTGCAGCCCGGCGTGAGGCTTTGTTCCATCGCTTCCTTGATCTGGTCGATCTCGCCCTTGCGGATATGTTCCGCCACGAGCTTGGTATTGAGCATGACTTCGACCGCGGCGACCAGCGAGCCGTCGTTGGCCTTGACCAAGCGCTGTGAAATGATCGCACGCAGGCTGATCGACAGATCGGAGAGCAGCGCGGGACGCGCGTCGTACGGGAAGAAGTTGATGATGCGATTCAGCGCGTGGTAGCTGTTGTTGGCGTGCAGCGTGGACAGGCACAGGTGGCCGGTCTGGGCATAGAGGAGCGCGTGCTGCAGGGTCTGGCGGTCGCGGATCTCGCCGATCATCATCATGTCCGGCGCCTCGCGCATCGCGTTGACCAGCGCGTGCTCGTAGGACTTGGTGTCCGTACCCACCTCGCGCTGGTTGATCACGCACTTGTCGTTGCGGAACACGAATTCCATCGGGTCTTCGATGGTCAGGATGTGGCCGGGCTTGAGCGCGTTGCGGTGCTCGATCATGGCCGCGAGCGTGGTGGACTTGCCCGAGCCGGTGGAGCCCACCACCAGCACGAAGCCGCGCTTTTCCAGCACCAGTTCCTTAAGCATGGGCGGCAGCCGGAGCTTGTCGATCCCCGGCGTGCCGGACTTGAGGTAGCGGATCACCAGCCCGACGTTGCCGCGCTGGCGGAAGATGTTCACGCGGAAGCGGCCTACGCCCTTGACCACGTGCGAGAAGTTCATCTCCCAGAACTCCTCGAACTCCCTTTGCTGCTTCTCGGTCATCAGCTCGTAGGCGATCTTGCGCGTCAAATCGCCGTCCAGCGTCTGCTGGTTGACCGGCATGATGTTGCCCAGAATCTTGATCGAGATAGGCGCGCCGGCCGAGATGAACAGGTCGGACGCCTCCTTCTCGGCCATGAGCTTGAACAACGGGTCCAGGAACATGGTGGCCTCGCTAGGCTGGTTGAAACGCGCTCTAGTCGCCTCTGAGCAGGTCGTTGATGCTGGTCTTGGCGCGGGTTCCGGCATCGACCCGCTTGACGATGACGGCGCAATACAGACTGTATTTCCCGTCGGCGGAGGGGAGGTTTCCGGGCACCACCACCGAACCGGGCGGCACGCGCCCGTAGAGTACTTCGCCGGTTGCCCGGTTGTAAATCTTGGTGCTGCCGCCGATGTAAACCCCCATCGAGATCACCGAACCTTCGCCGACGATGACGCCTTCGACGATTTCCGAGCGCGCGCCGATGAAGCAGTTGTCCTCGATGATGGTGGGATTGGCCTGCAGCGGCTCCAGCACACCTCCGATACCCACTCCGCCCGACAAGTGCACGTTCTTGCCGATCTGGGCGCAGGAACCCACCGTTGCCCAGGTGTCCACCATCGTGCCTTCGTCCACGTAGGCGCCGATGTTGACGAAGGAGGGCATGAGCACGACGTTGCGCGCGATGAACGCGCCGCGGCGCACGGCGGCAGGGGGCACGACGCGAAAGCCTCCGGCGCGGAAGTCGCCGTCTCCGTACGCGGCAAACTTGGCGGGCACCTTGTCGAAGTAGTTGGTGTAGCCGTCGCGGATCACGGCGTTGTCCTCCAGCCGGAAAGACAGCAGCACGGCCTTTTTCACCCACTGATGCGTGATCCACTCGCCGCCCTTCTTCTCCGCCACGCGCAGCTTCCCGCTGTCCAGAAGCGCAAGACTCTCGGCGACCGCTTCGCGCACCTGCGCGCCGGCGCTGCGTGCAGAGAGCGCGGCACGGTTCTCGAAGGCTTGTTCGATGACGCCCTGCAGGTCAGACATGTTCCGCTTTTTTCCTCTCTAGTGAAGTGATCGGATGAATTCACGCAGCCTGCTCGCGGCCTCGACGCATTCGGAAAGCGAGGGCACCAGCGCGATGCGCACGCGATTGGCGCCGGGGTTGACGCCGCGTGCGTCACGGGCCAGAAAGCTCCCCGGAAGGACCGTCAGATTATAGTGTCGGTACAGGCGCCGGGAGAACTCGGTGTCCGCGATCGGTGTGGCGAGCCACAGATAGAACGCGGCGTCGGGCGCCTGCACGGGGCTCACCTCGCGCACGATCGGCAGGACATGGGCGAACTTCTCCGCGTACATGCGGCGGTTTTCCTCCACATGCGCTTCGTCCTTCCATGCCGCCACGCTGGCTGCCTGCACCGCCGGATTCATCGCCGAACCGTGATATGTCCGATAGAGCAAGAACTTCTCCAGGATCGCGGCATCGCCGGCGACGAACCCCGAACGCAAGCCCGGCACATTGGAACGTTTGGACAGGCTGCTGAACACGACCAGGCGCCGGTAGTCGTCGCGGCCGAGGCGCCGCGCGGCCTCCAGGGCGCCCAGCGGTGGAGCCCGGAAATAGATCTCCGAATAGCACTCGTCGGCGGCGATCACGAAACCATGGCGGTCGGACAACTCGAACAGACGCTGCCACTCGCGAAGCGACAGCACCCGGCCGGTCGGATTGCCCGGCGAACACGCGTAGAGCAGTTGCGTGCGGCGCCAGACCGTTTCGGGCAACTGATCCGGATCGAAGTCGAAGTCATTGTCCGGCAGCGCGTTGAGAAACTGAGGCTCGGCTCCGGCGAGCAGCGCGGCGCCCTCGTAGATTTGGTAGAAGGGATTGGGTGCGACCACCACCGGCGTGCCGGCGGTCGCGTCGACCACGGCTTGCGCAAAGGCGAAGAGGGCTTCACGGCTGCCGTTGACCGGCAGCACCTGACGGTGCGGATCCGGCGGCGGGATGGAATAACGTCGCGCGATCCAGGCCGAGAGCGCTTCGCGCAGCGCCTGGCCGCCGCGCGTGGCTGGATAGACGGCGAGCCCGTCAAGGCTCGCGCTCAAGGCCGACTTGATGAACGCCGGCGTCGGATGCTTCGGTTCGCCGATCGACAGGTTGATCGGCGTGTGCGCGCCATCAGGCGTGGTACCGGCGAGCAACGTCGCAAGCTTCTGGAACGGGTAGGGTTGGAGTCGTGCAAGGTCTGGATTCATTCCGGGTGAGGGTCGCACGGGGGCTCCCCCGGCGGGCGGTCGCATTATATAAGGGCCTCAAGCATGCGGCTGCAGCAAAGGTAGCGCTGCCGCGAGGCGGTTGGAAAGGCCGCGGTGCTCACTCCCGTCCGCGCGCGCCGAACTGCGCCGCCGTGACGGCGCTCGGTATCATCCCGAGCGGCGTTTTCCAGCCCGCCTTGCGATGTTGCGCGATCACGGTCGTGTAGATTCCGCCCCGAACGTTGAACCTGGCGGTCAGGCGCATGTATCGGGGGCGGGTCGCCTTCACCAGGTCGTCGAGAATGCGGTTGGTCACCGCTTCGTGAAAGGCGCCCTCGTTGCGGTAGGACCAGACGTAGAGCTTCAGGCTTTTCAGCTCCACGCAGGTGCGGTCCGGAACATAATCGAGCAGCAGCGTGGCAAAGTCCGGCTGCCCGGTCCTGGGGCACAGGCAGGTGAATTCGGGGATCTCCATGTGAATCAGGTAGTCGCGGTCCGGATGCGGATTGGGGAAGGTCTCCAGCGACCTGGACGGCTTGCTCGGCATTGTTCGGCGGTGGTGATCGGTGGGGAAACTGATCGGCTAGAATAGACGCACTTTAGAGCGCGCGCCTGGTGGTCCCAGGCGCTTGTTATTTGGTGACCGATTATAAGCTTTGATCGTGCCGCGACAGTGCGACTCACCCACATCAAACTCGCCGGTTTCAAGTCTTTCGTAGAGCCCACTCATATTCCGGTTCCGGGGCAGCTGGTCGGCATCGTGGGGCCCAACGGCTGCGGCAAGTCCAACGTGATCGACGCCGTGCGCTGGGTGCTCGGCGAATCCTCCGCCAAACACCTGCGCGGCGAAAGCATGCAGGACGTGATCTTCAACGGCTCCGCGCAGCGCCAGCCGGTGTCGCGCGCCAGCGTGGAGCTGATCTTCGACAACAGCCTGGGCAAAGCCGCGGGACCGTGGTCGAGCTACGCCGAGATCTCGGTCAAGCGCGTGCTTGAGCGCGACGGCGAGTCCACCTATCTCATCAACAACCAGCATGTGCGCCGCCGCGACGTGGCGGACATCTTTCTCGGCACCGGGCTGGGCGGCCGCGGCTACGCGATCATCGAGCAGGGCATGATTACGCGCATCATCGAGGCCCGGCCGGAGGATCTGCGCGCCTTTCTGGAGGAAGCCGCCGGCGTGTCGAAGTACCGGGAACGGCGGCGGGAGACCGAGCTGCGGCTCGAGGACGCGCGCGAGAACCTGTTGCGGGTCGACGACATCCGCCAGGAGCTGGCCAAGCAGGTCGAGCACCTCGAAGCGCAGGCGGTCCAGGCAGCCAGATACCGGGAGTTGGAAGCGCAAGTCAGAAACGCGCAGCAGCTCCTTTGGTTCACGCGCAGGCGCGATGCGAGCGCGCAGCGCGCCCGTGCCCAGCGCGAAATCGATGCGGCTACCGTGGAGCTGGAAGCCGAGACCGCACGCATGCGCGAGGCGGAACGCAAAGTGGAGGAGCTGCGCGCGGCGCACTACGCGGTGTCGGACCGTTCGCACGCGGCACAGGGGATGCTCTACGAGGCCAATGCCGAGGTGGCGCGATTGGAGCAGGAGATCGAGCATCTGCGAAGCGCGCGTGGCCGTGCCCAGCGCCAGCTCGAGGCGGTGCGCGGCCAGGAAGCGGAGCAGCGCGCCCAGCTCGCCGATCTGGAGCGCACACAGCAACGTAGCAGCGAAGCACTGCGCGCCGCCGAAGAGCGGTTGGAGGCGCTGTCGGTCGAACTGGAGGCAGCGCGCACGGCGCTGCCCGCGGCCGAGGAGGCAGACCGGCTCGCCCGCGCGGCGGCCGACGAGGCTCAGCGCGAGTTGCAGCGCACCGAGCAGCAGCTCGAACTGGAGCGCGCCCGGCACGCACACGCCGAAAAGCTCATCGGGCAGCTCAGCGCCCGCAAGGCCCGGCTGGAGGAAGAGCGCGACGCCTTGGAGTTGCCCGCACCGAGCGAGCTCGTGCGGCTGGACCGCGAGCTGCAGGAGCTTTCGGCCACGTTGGCCGAGCGGCGCGAAGCGCTGGCGCTGCGCGAAAGCGAGCTGCCGGCGCACGAGGAACGCTGGCGCGCAGCGCACGCCGAGGTCGAGCAGCTGCAACAGCGCCTGAATCAGATCGACGCTCGGCGCAAGGCACTGCAGTCGTTGCAGGAGCAGGTCGGCCGTGCGGGGGACCTGCAACCCTGGCTGGAGCGCCACGCCCTTGCCCGCAACCCGTACTTGTGGCAGGGCGTGCGCATTCGCGAGGGATGGGAGGATGCCCTGGAGGCGGTGCTGCGGGAGCGGCTGAACAGCATCGGGCTGGACCAGCTGGAGATGGTACGGTCGCTGCTTTCCGAGCCTCCGCCCGGAAAGGTGTCGTTCCATCAACTGGGCGCCAGGGTGCCGGGTGGTGCGCCCGCGTGCGCCGGACTGACGCCGCTCAGGGCGTTTGTGAGCTGCGCCGACGCCCGCATCGAAGGCGTGCTGGATGACTGGTTGGCCGGGGTCTATGCGGTGGACGACCCAGTCAAAGGGGTGCAGGCTGCGCGCGCCCTGGCTCCTGGCGCCCTACTGGTGAGCGCCCAAGGGCACATTTTCACCGCCACCAGCGCGCGATTCCATGCCGCCGATTCCGAAGTGCACGGCATCCTGTCGCGGCAACGTGAGATCGAAGCGCTCCTCTCTGAGCATCGCCAGATCGACTCAGCGCTCGGCTTGGCGCGCAGCAAGACGCTGGCGCTCGAAACCGCGCTGGAGGAGGGGCGGACGGAGGTCGAGCACCTGCGCCAGGAAGTGTCCGATCTGCAGGAAGCCCAACACCGGGCCAGGGTCGACCATGTGCGCCTTTCGCAGCTGGCCGAGCGGGTTACCACCCGCGGCAGCCAGATCGTGCGCGAGCTGCAGGAAATCGAGGCCGAAGCGGCGCGGGAAGCCGAACAGATGGCCGGCGCCGCCCGCGCGATCGCTCAACTCGAGGCGCGGATCGGACAACTGCAGACCGGGCTTGCGCAGGCGCGCGAAGGCTCCGCCCGGGCCGAGGCGGCACTGCGCCGGCAGCGCGAAGGCTTGCAGCGCGTCGAGCGGGAACATCAGGAAGCGGCATTTCTCCAGCGCACGATAAGTCAGAAAATCAGTGACGTATCAGTTTCTATTCAACAAGTGTCTCAGACTCTAGCCCGCTCCGCAGAGCAGCTGCTGAGGCTCGGCGAAGAGATCGCGCAGACCGACGAATCGCAACTGCAGGAGCGCCTCCAGCGCGCCCTCGCCACGCGCGCGGAGCGGGAAGCCAGCCTCGCCAAGGCCCGCGAGGAGCTGAGCCGGGCGGAAACGGCGCTCAAGGAGGTGGAGCAGCAGCGCATGGCCGCGGAGCAGAGGCTGCAGCCCCTGCGCGACCGGATCAACGAGCTGCGGTTGAAAGAGCAGGAGGCGCGGCTGGTGGAGGAAAGCTTCGGGCAGCAGCTGGCAGAGGACGGGGCCGACGAGTCGATCTTGGCGCAGCAGCTGGAAAAAGGCGTTCGTCCCAGCCATCTGCAGGGCGAGATCACCCGGCTGAACGAGGAGATTGCGGCGCTGGGCGCGGTGAATCTTGCGGCGCTGGATGAGCTGGCCACCGCGCGCGAGCGCAAGAGCTATCTTGATGCGCAATCGGCCGATCTGACCGAGGCGGTGTCCACCCTGGAGGGTGCGATCCGGCGCATCGATCGCGAGACGCGGGAGCGGCTCCAGGAAACGTTCGACCAGGTCAACCAGCACTTTGGCGAAATGTTTCCGGCGCTTTTCGGCGGCGGCGAGGCGAAGCTCGTCATGACCGGGGAGGAAATCCTCGACGCCGGGGTGCAGGTCGTGGCGCGGCCGCCGGGCAAGAGGAACTCGTCGATTCACCTGCTGTCGGGCGGCGAGAAGGCACTGACCGCGCTCGCTCTGGTCTTTTCCATGTTCCAGCTCAATCCGGCGCCGTTCTGCATGCTGGACGAGGTCGATGCGCCGCTCGACGACAACAACACCATGCGTTTCTGCGAGCTGGTGAAAAAGATGTCGGTGTCGACCCAGTTCCTTTTTATCACCCACAACAAGATCACGATGGAGTTCGCGCAGCAACTGATCGGCGTGACGATGCAGGAGCAGGGCGTGTCGCGCGTGGTAGCTGTCGATATCGAGGAAGCGCTGAGAATGCGCGAAGAGGCGGCGTGATCGCCGTGGACGCGCAGGGCGGGGAATGAGACGATGAGCGACCTGCAGATTGGCCTGGCGATCCTCGGCGCCTTCGTCATCGCCGGCGTGGCGCTTTTCAACTGGTGGCAGGAGCGCAAGTTCAGGCGCAGCGCGCAGCAGGACTTTCCCCGCCCGCAGCACGACGTACTGCTGGGGACAGGGGCTGCGGATACCGGACGCTCGCACGACACCGAGGCGCGCATCGAACCCCAGCTCGATCCGCTCTCCGCGGTCGGCGCGTCGGGACCGGCACCGAGCCCGCCGCCGCGGCCGCTGGCGCCAGCGGCGCAGCCCGATGCGGCGATCGACCATGTGGCCGAGCTGCACGCCGATCAGCCCATCTCGGCGGCGGAGATTTCCCTGTTTGCCGCCGCGCTGTCGCAGGCACTCGGGCGCCCGATCCTTGCCGGATACAACCCTCATGCGAAGACTTGGGAACCGTTTGCCGGCGTGGAACGCGGCTTCGCTTCGCTGCGTGCCGGACTGCAGCTCGCGGACCGCAACGGGCCGGCGACCCGCGAGCAACTGCGTGCGTTTCACGCGCTGGTGAGGCAGCATGCCGAACGCATGGCGGCGGACGTCCAGGTCCCGGACGTCGAAGAAGGTATGCGGCGCGCCCAGGAATTGCACCGCTTCTTCGAGGAAGTCGACGTGGTGGTGGGAATCAACATCATCGCGCATTCCGGACAGGTCTTTCACGGAACCCAGGTGCGCGCACTGGCGGAGGCACAGGGAATGCGCCTGCAGCCGGGCGGGGCCTTTGCCAGCTATGGCGAGAACGAAGCACCGCTCTTCACCCTCGAGAACCAGGAGCCGCGGCCGTTCAAGCCCGAAGACATCCGCCACATTACCACCTCGGCGGTCACGTTTCTGCTCGATGTTCCGCGCACGCGCGATGGTCTCAAGGTCTTCGATCGCATGGTGGTACTGAGCCGTCAGTTCGCGGAATCGCTCGACGGGCTGCTGGCCGACGACAACCGTCAGCTCCTGAACGAGAGCGGGCTGGACAAGATTCGCGCCCGCCTGCGCACCATCTATGCGGCGATGGAGGCCCGTGGCATTCCCGCAGGCAGCGCGAGCGCAATGCGCTTGTTCGCCTGATGGCTGTAGAGCGTTCCGCCGCAAAACGCGCGGCCGAGCTCAGGCGCATCATCGAACAGGCCAACTACGACTACTACGTCAAGGACGCGCCCACGTTGCCGGACGCGGAATACGACCGGCTGTTCCGCGAGCTCCAAGAGCTGGAAGCGAAGTACCCGGCGCTGGCTGCTGCCGATTCGCCCACGCAACGCATCGGCGGCCCGCCGGTGTCGGAACTCGCGGCAGTGCGCCACGAGCTGCCGATGCTGTCGCTCAACAATGCGTTCGACGAAGCCGAAGTTGCGGCCTTCGATCGGCGCGTACGCGAGGCGCTGGGTGCGCAAGGAGATATCGAGTACGCGGTCGAACCCAAGTTCGACGGACTGGCCGTCAGCCTGATGTACGAGGAGGGCGAGCTGGTGCTTGGCGCCACCCGCGGCGACGGCTACACCGGCGAAGACGTGACTGCCAATCTGCGCACGGTGCGTGTCATTCCCCTCAGGCTCTCGGGCCCGAAGCTGCCGCGGCGGCTCGAAGTGCGCGGCGAAGTGCTGATGTTCAAGCGCGATTTCGAGATGCTCAATCGGCTGCAACGCAGCCGCGGACAGAAGGAGTTCGCCAATCCGCGCAACGCGGCCGCGGGGTCCTTGCGCCAGCTCGACTCCCGGGTGACCGCCTCGCGCCGGCTGACTTTCTTTGCCTATGGCCTGGGCGTTGTGGAGGACGGCAACGTGCCGAAGACTCGCCACAGCGAGCAACTGGACTATCTCGAGCGACTGCGCTTTCCGGTGTGCGCGGAGCGCCGTGTAGTCGAAGGTGTGCGCGGCCTGCTGGGTTACTACGCCGAAATGGCGGGCAGACGGCAAAAGCTTCCCTACCAGATCGACGGCGTGGTTTACAAGGTCAACGACCTCGCTGCCCAGGCGAAGCTCGGCTACGTCTCGCGCGCGCCGCGCTTCGCCATCGCCCACAAGTATCCGGCCGAGGAAGAGATCACCCAGGTGATCGACATCGATGTGCAGGTCGGCCGCACCGGCGCCCTCACCCCGGTGGCGCGCTTGAAACCAGTCTTCGTGGGCGGAGTGACCGTTACCAACGCCACCCTTCACAACGAGGACGAGATCAGGCGCAAGGACGTGCGCATCGGCGACTACGTGATCGTGCGTCGGGCCGGCGACGTGATTCCCGAGGTCGTCAGCGTGGTCAAGGAGCGCCGGCCGGCCAATGCCCGCAGGTTCCACATGCCCGACGTGTGTCCGGTCTGTGGATCGCGCGTCGAGCGCGCGCAGGACGAAGCGGTCGCGCGCTGCACCGCTGGCCTGTACTGTCCGGCGCAGCGCAAGCAGGCGCTGCTGCATTTCGCTTCACGCCGCGCGATGGATATCGACGGTCTGGGCGAAAAGATCGTGGATCAACTGGTCGACCGGGGGATCGTGAAGACTCCCGCCGATCTGTACCGGTTGAGCGTGGACACGCTCGCCGGTCTGGAGCGCATGGGGGAAAGATCGGCGGCGAACCTGGTCGCGGCGATCGAGAGCAGCAAGCGCACCACGCTGGCGCGCTTCATCTACGCGCTCGGTATCCGCAATGTCGGTGAGGCGACGGCCCGCGACCTTGCCCGTTATTTCGGCACGCTGGAGGCGTTGATGAACGCGGACGAGGAGGCGCTGCAGCGGGCGCCCGACGTCGGCCCGGTAGTCGCGTCGAGCATCGTGGGCTTCTTCCGCGAGCCGCACAATCGCACCGTCATCGAAGCTCTGCGCAAGGCCGGCGTGCGCTGGAAGGACGAACCGCGCGCGGCGGCTTCCGCGCCGCTGGCCGGCAAGACCTTCGTGCTTACCGGCACGCTGCCGAGCCTGACCCGGGAGCAGGCCGTCGAAAGGATCGAGGCGGCTGGCGGGAGGGTGAGCGGCAGCGTTTCGCGCAAGACCGACTACGTCGTGGTCGGCGCGGATCCCGGCAGCAAGTACGACAAGGCGCGGGAGCTCGGTATCGCTGTGCTCGACGAGGACGGGTTGCTAGAATTGCTGGCGAAATCGAAATAATACGCTCGAATGAACAAGATCACGAAAGCGGTCTTTCCCGTTGCGGGTCTGGGGACGCGTTTCCTGCCTGTCACCAAGGCGAGCCCGAAGGAGATGCTGCCCATCGTCGACAAGCCGCTCATCCAGTACGCCGTCGAGGAGGCGCTGGAAGCCGGCATCACGCAGATGGTGTTCATCACCGGCCGCAACAAGCGCGCGATCGAAGATCACTTCGACAAGGCATACGAACTAGAGACCGAGCTGGCCGTGCGCGGCAAGGAAGCGCTGCTGGAGCAGGCGCGCGCGATCGTCCCCAAGGAGGCGAGCTGCATCTTCGTGCGGCAGGTGGAAGCGCTCGGGCTGGGACACGCGGTCCTGTGCGCGCGCCCGGTGGTGGGCAACGAGCCCTTCGCCGTCATCCTGGCCGATGACCTGATCGACGCCCGACCCGGAGTCATCAGGCAAATGGTTGACATCTACGCGCGCGAACGCTGTTCGCTAATCGCGGTGCAGGATGTGCCAAAACAGGACACTTCCTCCTACGGCATCGTGCGCACGGAGCCGGGCGAGCGGGGCATGTATCGCATCACCGGGATCGTCGAAAAGCCCCGCCCGGAGGCGGCGCCTTCCACGCTCGCCGTGGTGGGACGTTACATTCTGACTCCGGAAATCTTCGATCACCTCGAACGCATCAGACCAGGCAAGGGTGGCGAGATCCAGCTGACCGACGGGATTGCCGCGCTGCTCGGCGAGCAGCGCGCGCTTGCCTACGAGTTCCAGGGCGTGCGTTACGACTGCGGATCCAAGCTCGGTTATCTCCAGGCCAACGTCCTCTACGCCATGCGCCATCCGGAAGTGGGCGCCGAGTTCAGCGATTTCCTGCGCTCGGCCGCGGGATCGACACACATCCGGCGCGCCTGAATTCGATGGTGGACGAGGACAGGGCCTGGCAGATTCTGCGCGAAGCCGAGCTCGTGTGCAGCGAGGCGGATACCGCCGCTGCGGTCAGGAGAATGGCCTTGGAGATCACGCAGCGTCTGCAGCACGGCATGCCGCTCGTGCTTTGCGTGATGGGCGGCGGCATCGTCTTCGCTGGACAGATCCTGCCGCTGCTGCGCTTTCCGCTGCAGGTCGATTACGTGCATGTCACCCGTTATGGGGGCGAGACGCATGGCGGGCACGTTCAATGGAAGGTCCAGCCGCGCACACCCGTGAGCGGGCGCAGCGTGCTGGTGCTCGACGATGTTCTGGACGAGGGACGCACGCTGGCAGCGATACGCGAGCGGCTGTTGCGCGAGGGCGCGCGCGAGGTGCTGATCGCCGTGTTCTGCGAGAAGGACTTGGGGCGCGCAAAGCCGGTGCGCGCGGATTTCGTCGGGGTGCTGTTGCCGAACAGGTACCTCTTCGGCTTCGGCATGGACGTCAACGAGGCCTGGCGCAACCTGCCGGCCGTGTACGCGCTCAAGGAATAGGGCTCCATGCTCGGGATCATCGGCGGCAGCGGGCTGACACAGCTCACGAGTCTAGAGGTTTCGCGCAGGGAGGTCGTACGCACGCCCTTCGGCGAGCCTTCGTGCGCCGTGACCTTCGGCGAACTGAAGGGCGCCGAGGTCGCGTTCATCGCCCGGCACGGCTACGGCCATACCATTCCGCCGCACGCAGTGAACTATCGCGCGAACATCTGGGCGCTGCGGGCAGTGGGCGTGGACCGGGTCGTTTCGGTGGCATCGGTGGGTGGCATCCGATCCGATTTCCGCCCGGGAACGATCGCCGTACCAGACCAGATCATCGACTACACCTGGGGCCGCAAGCACACCTATTTCGACACCACCGATCAGCCCGTCACCCATGCCGATTTCACCCATCCTTACTGCGAGGAACTGCGCGCCGAGCTGTTGCGGGCGGCCGCCGATGTACAGCTGCCGGTCATCGCACGCGGCGTGTATGCCGCCACCCAGGGGCCTCGGCTGGAGAGTGCAGCCGAGATCAGCCGCCTCGAGCGCGATGGGGCGGACATGGTAGGAATGACGGGCATGCCGGAAGCGGCGCTCGCGCGCGAACTAGGCCTGTGCTATGCCGCCGTGGCCGTGGTCGCGAACTGGGCAGCCGGGCGCGGGGACAGCAAGGAGAAGATCCAGCTCGACGCGATTCGCGCGGTGCTCGGCGGGGTGATGGCGAAAGTGCGCTTGCTGCTCGAAAAGCTGGTCGCTAGCCATGGCCGTTAGACCCGTGCTGCGCATGGGCGACCCCCTGCTGTTAGAGCGTGCGCGGCCGGTGCAGCGCTTCGATACGCCGGAGCTTCACGGGCTGATCCGCGACATGGATGACACCATGCGCGCCAGGAATGGCGCAGGCATCGCGGCGCCACAGATCGGCGTATCGCTGCAGGTGGTGATCTTCGGCGTTGGCGCCAATGCGCGCTATCCGGACGCGGAGCAGGTCCCCTACACCGTGCTGATCAACCCGGTTCTGGAACCGCTCGGAGAAGCGATGGAAGAGGGCTGGGAGGGGTGTCTGTCGCTGCCTGGCATGCGTGGTCTGGTGCCGCGCTATAAACAGGTTCGCTACCGTGGTTTCGATCAGTTCGGCAAAGCGATCGATCGCAGCGTGAGCGGTTTTCACGCCAGGGTCGTGCAGCACGAGACCGACCATCTGCTCGGCATCCTCTATCCGATGCGCATTCGCGACTTGCGCCACTTCGGCTTCAACGAGGAGCTGTTCCCCGGCGAGGCGGTGATCGACGAGTAACCAGCACGGAGAAGCGGGCTAACAAGGGCACCAAGAATTCCAAGCAAGAACTCCGAGAGGGAATCGAGTTCTTTCTTGGTTTCTCGTTGTTATGTTCTCGGAGCTATCAGGGCGAAAGGTGGAGTTCCTGGACGAGTTCGGCTTCCAGCTTCACCACCGTCTTCGGGTCGTCTAGGGCTTCGCCGCTGATCAGGAACGAGTCTTCGACGCGCTCGCCCAGGGTGTTGATCTTCGCGGTGTGCACGTCGACCCCGTAGCTGTCGAGCACGCGCGCCACGCGGTAGAGCAGCCCGGGGCGGTCGCCGGCGACGATGCTGAGGTAGTGGTAGGCACCTTTCTCGTCCGGGCGGATCAGCACTTCGGGGGTGATCGGAAAGTTTCTCAGCCGGCGGGAAAGCCGCGCCCGCCCCGGTTCCGGCAGCGGTCCATGTTCCTTGAGCCGAACGGCGAGCTCGTGCTCGATGTAGCTGATCAGATCCCGGTAATGGGCCGCGGTGCGCGTCGGGTCCATGACCTGGAAACTGTCCAGGGCGTAGCCGTGCCGGGTGGTGTAGATCTTGGCTTCGACGATGCTGAAGTTGATCGACGCGAAAAAGCCGCAGATGCGGCCGAACAGCGATTTTTCGTCCGGCGAATAGATCATTACCTGCAAACCTTCGCCCACCGGGGAAAGACGCGCTTTTACGATGGGCGTCCCGGGAGAAACGCGGTAGTTCAGCAGCCGCGTGTGCCAGGCGATCTCGTGTTCGTCGTGGCGCAGAAAGTAGCTGTCGTCCAGGTTCTTCCACAAACCCAGATGCGTGTCGGGCGGTATCGCGTAGGCGCGCAGCCTGGCCAGTACCCGTGCCTGCTTGGCCTGCAGCGTGTTCTCCGCCGCTCCGGGCTCCGGGCTCAGCCTGCGGCGCGCAGCATGAAACAGGTCTTCAAGGAGCTTCGCCTTCCACGCGTTCCACACCCTCGGGCTCGTGCCGCGGATGTCGGCGACCGTCAGCAGGTACAAAGCGTTCAGTCTGCGACCGGTCTTGACCCTGTCGACAAACGCCGCGATCACGTCCGGATCGGACAGATCCTGCTTCTGCGCGACCGACGACATGTACAAGTGGTTTTCCACCAGCCAGACGACGAGGTCGGCATCCTCCCGGCTCAGTCCATGATCGCGGCAGAAACGGCGTGCGTCGATCATCCCGAGTCGCGAGTGATCGCCGCCGCGGCCCTTAGCGATATCGTGGAACAGCCCCGCGATGTAGAGCGCTTCCGGGCGTTCGAACTCCGCCATCAGGCGGCTGCATAGCGGGTATTCGTGCGCCATTTCCGGGACCGCGAAGCGGCGCAGGTTGCGCACGACCATGAGGATGTGCTCGTCCACGGTGTAGACGTGGAACAGGTCGTGTTGCATCTGGCCGACGATGCGACCGAACACCGGCAGGTAACGCCCCAGGATTCCGTACTGGTTCAGCCTACGCAGGGTATGGGTGAGGCCCGATGGCTGGCGCAGGATCTCGAGAAAGCACGCGCGGTTCGTCGGGTCGCAGCGAAACCGGGCATCGATGCGATTGCGCGCATGCCACAAGGCGCGCATGGTGCCCACGCTGAGGCCTTTGATTTCGTGATGCTGCTGCCAGAGCAGGAACGCTTCGAGGATCGCAGCGGGCTCGCGTTCGAACAGTCCCGGATAGCGCGTCTCCAGCAGCTCGCCGCGAATCTGGAAACGTTCGTTCAACACCCGGGGTTGGGCTGCTGGCGCCGGGAAGATTCTGGTTCGCAGGTTCTGCAGTACGATGGTGTTGAGCAGCGTGACTGCCTTGACCGTCGTGTAGAAACGCTGCATTAGCTGCTCGCTGGCGAGCTTGGCCGGGGTGTCTTTCAGGCCATATCCGGATGCCAGCGCGCTCTGGAAATCGAACAGGAGGCGGTCTTCCCTGCGCTTTGCGAGATAGTGCAGCCGCACGCGCAGGTCGGCGAGGATCGCTTCGTGTCGCTTTAGCTGCGCGCTCTCCTGGCGCGTCAGGATGCGCTGACGCACAAGGTCGCTCCAGCGCGTTCCGAGGCCGGCCGCCATCGCGATCCAGAGAATGCTCTGCAGATCGCGCAAGCCGCCAGGACTTTCCTTTACGTTGGGTTCGAGGTTATAGGCGGTATCGTGAAAGCGCGTATGCCGTTGCTGCTGCTCGAGCAGCTTCGCTTCAACGAAGTACCCGACATCGAGTTCGGCGCGCATCGCGGCGGCGAACCTCCGATACAGGGACCGGTTGCCGGTGATCAGGCGCGACTCGAGCAAGCTGGTCTGGACAGTGACGTCGCGCGCCGCTTCCAGCGCGCATTCCTCGATGGTGCGAACGCTGTGGCCGATTTCAAGCCCGATATCCCACAGCAGCCCCACGAGACCTTCCACGCCGGCACGCGCGTCCTCGTCCACAGCCTCTGGCAGCAATACCAGGACGTCCACGTCCGAACAAGGAAAGAGAACGCCGCGCCCGTAGCCGCCCACGGCTACCAGAGCGAGCGCGCTGGACTGTCCGGTGTGCGCCCAAATCTCGCGCAGCAGCGCGTCGACCAGCGCGCTGTGTGCCTCGAGCGCCAGGCGCGCTTTCCCGCTTTGTTCGAAGGCGGCGCGGATCCTAGCGCGCCCTTCGGCCAGCAGGCCGCGCCAGCGCGGGGTCCCTACCCCGTTTGCCGGGCGCATCGAGGCTTGCGCGTGGGCGCCGGGCATTGGCCGTCACCGCTAAGAAGCGGGAGGTGGTGGAGCACCTGCCGATAGCGTGAGTACTTCGAAGCCCTTCTCGGTGACCAGCACCGTGTGCTCCCATTGGGCCGAAAGGCTGTGATCTTTGGTAACGACCGTCCAGCCGTCCGCGAGCTGGCGGATGCCGGGCTTGCCAGCATTGATCATCGGCTCGATGGTGAAGATCATCCCGGCCTGCAGTTTCAGCCCGGTGCCGGGCCGGCCGTAGTGCAGAACCTGTGGTTCTTCGTGGAACTTACGTCCGATCCCGTGACCGCAGAATTCGCGCACGACACTGTAGCCGTGTTCTTCCGCATGCGTCTGGATCGCATGCCCGATATCGCCCAAGTAGGCACCGGCGCGTACCCGCAGGATGCCGCGCCACATGCACTCATAAGTAATCTCGCAAAGACGGCGTGCTTGGATCGAGGGATCGCCTACGAAGAACATGCGGCTGGTGTCGCCGTGGAAGCCGTCCTTGATGACCGTGACGTCGATGTTGAGAATGTCCCCGGGCTTGAGTTTCCTGGGGCCGGGCACGCCGTGGCAGACCACGTGATTGACCGAGGTGCAGATCGACTTGGGGAAAGGCTGGTAGCCGGGCGGCGCGTAGTTAAGCGGAGCGGGCGTAACTTTCTGGACGTTGACCATGTAGTCGTGGCACAGCGCATCCAGCTCCTCGGTGGTCACGTTCGCCTTCACGAACGGCGCGATGTAGTCCAGCACCTCGGCGGCGAGGCGCCCGGCCACGCGCATCTTTTCGATCTCCTCGGCGGACTTGATGATGACTGACATCGCTTCGCGGTGAGGCGCCCGAATCATAGCATCCGTCCTCGGGCACCCGTGCGGGTTGCCGGACACGGCTGCCAGCCCGGCAAGCGGAATGTGCGGCAATTGCATGTTGGAGCGGGCGGTGTGGAGAACCGGGCCTGGCTGGCGCGATTCGTCGCAAGGAGTTGGGTGGCTCCCCGACCTGGGCTCGAACCAGGGACCTGCGGATTAACAGTCCGTCGCTCTACCGACTGAGCTATCGGGGAACGCGAAAGGCGCGTATGATAGTGACTCGCCTGTCGATGGTCAACCGACCTCAGTCGGATGAAAGTCAGCAAACGCCTGATGACAGGTGCGCTAGCGGTGGTTGCGGTGCTTCTCGCTGCGCCGCTGCTTCTCCCGGCAAACCTGTTTGTTCCACAAGTCGAGCGGCTCGCCTCCGAAGCGCTCATGGACTCGGTCCGAGTCGGCGGCGTTCGCCTGGTCCTGCTTCCCGTTCCAGGCCTCACCGTGCGCGACATCATGGTGGGCAAGCGCGCCTACCTGCAAGTGGAAAAGCTCAGCATAGTCCCGCGCCTGTCCACCGTCTTCGCGCAGCACAAAGTGATCCGGAGAATCGGATTGTCTGGAGTCACGATCCGCCGGCCGTTCCTCGACAAGCTGGAGCAACTCGGTTCCAAGAACGGCGGGGCTGCGCGGTCTGTCGATGTGCGTCATGTAAGCCTGCGTCGTGTGCATCTCGATCTGGGCGAGGTCACGCTCGCTGCAGTGGAAGCGGACATCGAACTTGCTCCGAACAACGCGCTGCGATCCATCCTCGCACGTCACGGCGGTGACAGGCTGCGCCTGTCCATCGTGCCGCGCGGCAAGGCCTACGCGCTCAAAGTCTTCGCGCGCGACTGGCACCTGCCCGCCGGGCCACCGCTGAGGATCGCCGCACTGGAGGCCAACGGGGAGTTCAGCGGCTCCGGCCTGACGCTGCCCGAGGTGCGCGCACGGCTCTACGACGGAGAGCTGTCCGGTCGATTCTCGCTGAGCTGGACCCCAGGCTGGCGCTTGGCCGGAGAATTCGAGCTCAGACAGGTCGATCTCAAGCCCGTTGCCGCCCTCTACAGCCGGGAAGCTGCCATCAGCGGGTGGCTTGCCGCAACGGGCGTGATCGATATGCAGGCGCCAAGCGCCGCCGCGCTGATCCACTCGCCCGGTGTGGGGATCGATTTCAGTGTATCGGACGGAATATTGCACCGGGTCGACCTGGTGGCGGCTGCGAAGTTCTTGCCGGGCAAGAACAGGGTCGAGGCTCAAGCCGGGCAGACGAAGTTCGACCGCCTTTCCGGTCATCTATGGATCGATGCTGAAGGGTTTCATTTCACGGACCTGGAGATCGCTTCGGGCGTGCTCGAAGCGCGCGGCCATGTTTCCATCTCGCCGCAGCAAGCATTGTCCGGCCGGGTGGATGCTACCCTGAAGGGCACGGGCTCGCTGGTGGGCACGCCGCTTGCCCTTTCCGGCACCGTCGACTCACCGAAGGTACTTCCGACGAAGGGCACGTTGGCCGGTGCTGCGGCCGGCACGCTGTTGTTGGGTCCCGGGGTGGGGACCACCCTCGGCATGAAGGCTGCGGAGCTGACCGAACGCCTGTTTGGCAAGAAACCGCCCAAGGCGAAGAGACCCGGCGCGAAACAGGCGACCGAGGAGCAGGGCACCTCGCCAGCCAAGGCGGGCGAAGAGGCCTCCGCGCCACCCGCCGGCAGGCGCTAGCACGTCAACGAATCACGGCGGCGATCGCGTCGGCCACGTAATCGATGTTCTTCGAGTTCAACGCGGCCACACAGATGCGACCCGTGTCGACCGCATACACCGAGTACGCGTCGCGCAGCCGTTGAACCTGCGCACGAGTGAGGCCCGAATAGGAGAACATTCCCCGCTGGCGGATTACGAAACTGAAATCCGAGTCCGGAACGCGCGCGTGGATCCTGTCCACCAGTTGCGTGCGCATGGCACGGATGCGCTCGCGCATCTGCGCCAGTTCCTGCTCCCAGAGGGCGCGCAATTGCGGCGAGTTCAGCACCATGGCCGCGATCTGCCCGCCGTGGGTCGGGGGGCTGGAGTAATTGGTGCGCACGATGCGCTTGAGTTGCGACAGTATGCGCTGCCCCTCCTCGGCGCTCTGGGCGACGACCGAGAGTGCGCCGACGCGCTCCCCATAGAGCGAGAAGGACTTGGAGAACGAGTTGGACACGAACAGCGTGATTCCGGCCTGCGCAAACCGGCGCACGACGGCCGCATCCGCGTCCAATCCCTCCGCGAAACCCTGGTAGGCGATGTCAAGAAAGGGCATGAGCCCGCGTGCCTTCACGATTCGCAGCGCTTCCTCCCACTGACTTTCCATCGGATCCACGCCTGTCGGGTTGTGGCAGCAGGCGTGCAGCACGACGATGGAGCCTTCGGGCAACTGCTCGAGTGCGCGCGCCATGCCAGCGAAGTTCAGGCCGTGGCTGTCCGGATCATAGTAAGGATAGGCGTTGACCTTGAAGCCTGCGGTTTCGAACAAGGCGCGATGATTTTCCCAGCTGGGCTCGGAGATCCACACTTCGGCGTGGGGCAGCACGCGGCGCAGAAAGTCGGCGCCGACCTTCAAACCACCGGTGCCTCCCAGAGCCTGTACGGTGACGACGCGCTTCTGCGCCAGGGCTGCGCAATCAGCGCCAAATAAGAGCGCCTGCACGGCCTGGTCGTAGGCCGGCAGGCCGTCGATTGGCAGGTAGGCGCGCGGCGCCGCCTTCTCGACCAGTTCACGCTCGGCGCGGCGCACGCACTCGAGCAGCGGTACCTTGCCCTGGTCGTCGTAGTACACGCCGACGCCGAGATTGACTTTCTTCGGATTGGTATCCGCGTTGTACAGCTCGGTCAGACCCAGGATCGGGTCGCGCGGCGCCATTTCGACGCGGGCGAATGGGGAAGCGCTCATCAGGACGAGAGGTGTAGGGACGGCCGGCAAAGGCGCGAATTGTACCGTAAGCTCTGGCGAGCGGAGTGCGCTGCCGCCTCACAAGGCCGCCGCTGCGCGCGCCGCGAAGAATCGGCGCTGGACGAATGCTGGCCATGCACTTCCTCGCCGTGGGAAAATTCATTGTTCGAGGCACATCTTTTCGCTCGCGCGCAAACCCATGAATCCAGCACGCGTAGTCGCCTTTCCGGGCAGCCCGTTCCGCCTGCATCAGCCCTTTGCGCCCGCCGGGGATCAGCCCGAAGCGATCGCCAGGCTGGTGGAAGGGATCGAGAACGGCTTGCAATTCCAGACGCTGCTGGGCGTGACCGGTTCGGGCAAGACTTACACCATGGCCAATGTCATCGCGCGCACCGCGCGGCCCGCGCTGGTCATGGCGCCCAACAAGACGCTCGCCGCGCAGCTCTATGCCGAATTCCGGGAGTTCTTTCCGGAGAACGCCGTCGAGTACTTTGTTTCCTATTACGACTACTACCAGCCGGAAGCTTACGTACCTTCGCGCGACCTCTACATCGAGAAGGACTCCAGCATCAACGAGCACATCGAGCAGATGCGCCTGTCGGCGACCAAGTCGCTGCTCGAACGCGAAGACTGCGTGATCGTGGCCACCGTCTCGTGCATCTACGGGATCGGCGATCCGGTCGACTATCATGGCATGATCCTGCATCTGCGCGAGAAGGAGCGTGTGGGCCAGCGCGCCATCATCTCCCGGCTGGCCGAGATGCAGTACCAGAGAAACGATCTCGATTTCAGGCGGGGCAGCTTCCGCGTGCGCGGAGACGTGCTGGATATCTTCCCGGCGGAGAACTCCGATCTCGCGCTGCGGGTGTCCTTGTTCGACGATGAGCTCGAGAGCCTCGCGCTGTTCGATCCGTTGACCGGCGAGATCGTGCAAAGGATCCCGCGCTTCACGGTCTATCCTTCGAGCCATTACGTCACGCCGCGCTCCACCGTTCTGCGCGCCATCGAGGCGATCAAGCTGGAGCTCGCGGAGCGCGTGGAGACCTTCCGGAAGCAGGGCAAACTGCTCGAAGCGCAGCGCATCGAGCAGCGCACGCGATTCGACCTCGAAATGCTCAACGAACTGGGTTTCTGCAAGGGCATCGAGAACTACTCCCGCCATCTTTCCGGTCGCCGCGAGGGCGAGCCGCCGCCGACGTTGATGGACTATCTGCCGCGCAATGCGCTGCTCATCATCGATGAATCGCACGTCACCGTGCCGCAGATCGGTGGCATGTACCGCGGCGACCGGGCGCGCAAGGAAAATCTGGTCGAATACGGTTTCCGGCTGCCTTCGGCGCTGGACAACCGGCCGTTGCGCTTCGACGAGTTCGAGCGACTGATGCCGCAAACCATCTTCGTGTCGGCCACCCCGGCCGAGTACGAGGCACGGCATCAGGCGCAGGTGGTCGAGCAGGTGGTGCGCCCCACCGGGCTGGTGGACCCCCAGGTCATCGTGCGGCCTGCATCCACGCAGGTCGACGATCTGCTCTCGGAGATCAACGAGCGGGTGCGCCGGCGGGAGCGCGTGTTGGTCACCACGCTGACCAAGCGCATGGCCGAAGACCTCACCGAATATCTCTCGGAGCACGGCGTCAAGGTCCGCTACCTGCATTCCGACATCGACACGGTGGAAAGGGTCGAGATCATCCGTGACTTGCGGCTCGGAAAGTTCGACGTGCTGGTGGGAATCAATCTGTTGCGCGAGGGTCTGGACTTGCCGGAGGTCTCCCTGGTGGCGATTCTGGACGCCGACAAGGAAGGATTCCTGCGCTCCGAGCGCTCCCTGATTCAGACCATCGGGCGCGCGGCGCGACACTTGAACGGCACCGCGATCATGTACGCGGACTTTGTCACCGACTCGATGCGCTCGGCGATTGCCGAAACCGAGCGGCGGCGGCGCAAGCAGATTGCGTACAACGAGGCACACGGGATTACGCCCAAGGGTGTTTCGAAGCGCATCAAGGATCTGATCGAGGGTGCCTACGAGCACGATGCCGGGCACGAAGCGCTGGTGGCGGCCGAGCGCCTGGAAACGTATGGTGCCCTGAACGAAAAGGATCTCGTGAAGGAGCTCAAGCGCGTGGAGCGCGAAATGCTGGAGGCGGCAAGGAACTTGGAGTTCGAGCGCGCCGCCCGTTTGCGCGATCAACTGCAGGAGCTGAAGCGGCTGGCGTTTGGCGTTGCCGAGTCCGAGCGACCGCCGCTCGCGACTGCTCGCGGCTCCGGAGCCAGGCAGTCCCCGCTGCGGAAGAAGCGGGCGGCGGGCCATGGGTGAACGCAAGTTCGCCACTGGCGTGCTGTTCGTCTGCATGGGCAACATCTGCCGATCGCCGACTGCGCTCGCTGTGTTCAGGCAAATGCTGGACGAGCACGGGTTGGCTGACAGGGTGCTCGCCGATTCGGCCGGCACGCATGACTATCACGCGGGCGAGCCGCCAGACCCGAGGGCGATCAAGGCAGCCGCACACCGCGGCTATGACCTGTCGGGTCTGCGAGCCCGCGTGATTCGCCGCCAGGATTTCGAGACTTTCGACTACGTGCTCGCGATGGATCGGGCCAACCTTGCCAGGCTGCGCGAGCTTGCTCCAAGGCGCTACGTGGGCAAACCGCGTCTGTTTCTGGAATTCAGCAGCCTCGTTCCCGGCGGCGAACTGCCCGATCCGTACTGCGCGGGGGCGGAGGCGTTCGAGAAAGTTCTCGATCTGGTCGAGGATGCCGCTCGCGGGCTGCTGGGCGAGGTGGCGCGCAAGCTCGCTTGAGTACCGGGCTTGCGCGCAGGGCGCTCAAGCCGCGTCGCTGCTTGCCGGCTGGCTTTCGCGACGGGTTTCTACTTGGATCAGCGGCTCCTCGGTCACGACTGGTTCAGATGGTTGCGGCCGAGACCGCCGTGGCGCACGCGGTACCTGCACATCGCCGTTCTGAGGCTCCGGTCTTACCGCATCCGGCCGCGTTTCCACCATCACCATGTCGGGTGGCAACTCGATTGGCTCCATCTTCCAGGCTGACGACGCGCGCGGCTGAGCGTTCGCCAAGGACTGCTCTGCTGGCGCGACGGGGGGCGCGACGGACTCCGCGGCCAGGGCAATCGGGGGTGTCCGAGCTTCGCTTGCCTGAGCCAAGGTCGTCGGCTCGGGCTGTGGTGCCCGAATCTGCTCGGGCAGCGCTGCGCGAGCCGGTGCTGCCTCGGGCGCTGCGGTGGCTTCACGGCGCTGAGCCGGCGCCTGAGATCCCGGTGCGTTCATGCCCTCCCGCCGCTCGCCGCGTCCGCGCCGGCGCCGCCGCCGGGCGCGGCCTTCCTCATGGTCCAGGCGATCTCCGGGCAGACGCTGCTCGATCGCGGCTGGCGCCGGCTCCGGGCGCGCCGGCCGCTGCGGCTGGCGCGGCTCGGACCTGCGGGTTTCCTCTTGGAGACGCTGACGACCCTGCTCACGCGGCTCGCGGCGCGCTTCCGGCTCGCCCCGGCGCTCGCGCCACTGACCCTCGCGGCGCTCCCTGCGGTGCTGGTCGTGCCGCTCCCTGACCGGGGAGACTTCGCGCTGTGGCCGAGCCCGCTCCGTTTGCTTCGGCACCTGCCCGCGCGTGAGCCAGCCAAGGATTTTCTGCAGGATGGACGGAGTCTTTGCTTCCTCCTGCCGCACGACCGGCGCCGGCTGCGACGGGGTGATACCTTGTACGGCTGCCTGCGGACGCACGGGTTCCGGCTTTTGCGCGGCGAGCGGGGTTTGCACCTGCTCCGCCGGCACGTTCATCAGCTTGTAGCTCGGCAGAACGATGTCGTTCTGGTTCAACTCGTCATGACGCAGCCGCGTCACGAGGTAGTTCGGCGTCTCGAGGTGGCTGTTGGGAATCAACAGCACGTTGACCTTGAGCCGGCTCTCCATGAGATGAAATTCGTTGCGCTTCTCGTTGAGCAGATAAGTAGCGACGTCGATCGGTACCTGCGCGTGTACGGCCGCGGTGTTCTCCTTCATGGCCTCTTCCTGCACGATGCGCAGAATGTGCAGCGCGGTGGATTCGATCGAGCGGATATGTCCGGTTCCACTGCAGCGCGGACACGGGATATGGCTGCTCTCGCCCAGCGAGGTCTGCAGCCGCTGGCGCGACAGCTCGAGCAGCCCGAAGCGCGAGATCTTTCCGGTCTGCACGCGCGCGCGATCGTACTTCAGCGCTTCGCGCAATCGGTTCTCGACGTCGCGCTGGCTCTTTCCGCTCTCCATGTCGATAAAGTCGATCACTACCAGCCCGCCGATGTCGCGCAGGCGCAACTGGCGCGCGATCTCGTCCGAGGCCTCCAGGTTCGTGCGTAACGCCGTTTCCTCAATATCGGCGCCCTTGGTTGCCCGCGCGGAATTGACATCGATCGCCACCAGCGCTTCGGTGTGGTCGATGACGATTGCTCCGCCGGAAGGCAGGGGAACCTGCCGCGAATAGGCGGTTTCGATCTGGTGTTCGATCTGGAAGCGCGAGAACAGCGGCACATCGTCCTTGTAGAGCTTGACCCGGTTGACGTTCTGCGGCATCACGTGGCTCATGAACTGCCGCGCCTGCTCGTAGATCGACTCGGTGTCGATCAGGATCTCACCGATGTCCTGGTGGAAGTAGTCGCGGATCGCGCGGATGACCAGGCTTCCTTCCTGATAGATCAGGAACGCCCCGCTTTGCTGCTTGGCCGCCGTCTCGATAGCGCGCCAGAGTTGCAGCAGATAGTTCAGGTCCCAGCTCAGCTCATCGACCGTGCGGCCGATTCCGGCGGTGCGCGCGATGACGCTCATTCCAGACGGGACAGGCAGCTGGGCGATGATCTCGCGCAGCTCGTTGCGCTCCTCGCCCTCCACGCGGCGTGAAACTCCGCCACCGCGCGGATTGTTGGGCATCAACACAAGGTAACGGCCAGCGAGGCTGATGAAGGTCGTCAGCGCGGCGCCCTTACTGCCGCGTTCGTCCTTGTCGATCTGGACGATCAGCTCCTGGCCTTCCTTCAGCGCATCTTGAATGCGCAGGCGGGCGGGGTCGGCTTCCGGGTTCTGGAAATAGGCGCGGCTGACTTCCTTGAAGGGCAGGAACCCGTGGCGCTCGGCGCCGTAGTCGACGAAGGCTGCCTCGAGGCCGGGCTCGATCCGGGTAACGATGCCTTTGTAGATGTTGCTCTTGCGTTGCTCTTTTCCTGCTGTTTCGATATCCAGGTCGAGGAGCTTCTGTCCGTCGACGATGGCGACGCGCAACTCTTCGGCGTGCGTCGCGTTGAACAACATGCGTTTCATTTTGTTCTCCCGCGCTCGTCGCTACCGGGAGTACAAACCTGTACACACCCGCACCTGTGGCGGGCAGTTGGCGATCCGTCGTCTAATGCTTCATGCAGAGGGGTAAACGTTTGTCGGTAGCCGGCGGTTTGTAGGGCACGCCCCGCAAAAGCAGCGGCGGGGCGAACAGAATCTGCGGTGTCTGGGAGCGCGTAAGTCAATTACCATCGCTACTTGTGCGGGTGAGCGAAGTTAACCCGTGCAACCGGCAATCGGGTCTACAGGCTTCCATGGGCGCCGTGGTCCGGCGCAGCACCAAGGTCTTCCCGACGGTTCGTCAAGCGACTGCTCGGTTCACAAGAGTATAAGCAAAATGAATGGCTTAAGTAAAGGTTCGGTGACTTGGACGGAAGTCGACGAGTCTTCCGACCAGCAGCGGATCGATAACTTCCTGCTGCGCACGCTCAAGGGCGTGCCCAAGAGCCACGTATACCGGATCCTGCGCAGTGGAGAAGTTCGGGTCAACAGCCACCGGGTCGATGCGGCCTATCGCTTGCAAGTCGGCGACCGGATTCGCATCCCGCCGGTACGAAAGGGTGAGCCGGGCAAGACCGTGGCCGTTTCCCGATCGCTCCCACCCTTGGCCGCACGGGCTCTGCTGGAGGATGACTGGCTGCTCGCGATCGACAAGCCGGCCGGGGTCGCCGCGCACGGTGGCAGCGGCGTGTCCCTGGGGGTCATCGAGCGGCTGCGACTGGAGCGGCCGCAACTGCGCTTTCTCGAACTGGTGCACCGCCTGGACCGGGACACATCCGGAGTGCTGCTGCTCGCGAAGAAGCGCAGCGCGCTCACGGCGCTACATGCACAGCTTCGTCAGGGCGGGGTGGAGAAGCGCTATCTGGTGCTCGTGGTGGGGAGATGGAATGAGCGCAGCCGCAGCGTGGCACTGCCGCTGAAAAAATACCTAACCCGTAGTGGCGAACGCCGGGTCGTCGTCGACCAGTCCGGCATGGCCGCTCACACGGTTTTCCGTCTGCTCAGCCAATGGCGTGGCTTCAGTCTGCTCGAGGCGCAGCTCAAAACCGGGCGTATGCACCAGATTCGGGTTCATCTCTCCCACCTCGGCTTCCCCATCGTGGGCGACGACAAGTACGGCGACTTCACCGTGAACAGGGAGCTGTCGCATACGGGGGTGAAGCGCATGTTTCTGCACGCCGCGCGCATCGTGTTTCGGCATCCAGACAGCGGGCAGCGGGTCCGGATCGACTCGCCATTGCCCGCCGACCTGCAGGCTTTCATCGACCATCTGGAGGCAAAGGGCGTTGCGGCGCCCGACAATGGCTAGGAGATTTGACCTGCTCGTGTTCGACTGGGACGGGACCCTGGTCGACTCGGCCGCGCATATCGTCTCCTCACTTCAGTCGGCTTGCCGCGATCTGGACTTGCCGATTCCTTCCGAGCGCGCCTGCCGGCACGTGATCGGGCTGGGGCTGCAGGATGCCGTGCGTTATGTCCTTCCTGGGCTGCCGCAGCGGCGCTTGGCCGAAGTTGCGCAGCGCTATGCCCTGCATTACCAGTCGGGTGAGGACGGCCTCAGGCCCTTTCCCATGGTCGAGGAGGGCTTGCTGCGCCTGCAAAAAGCCGGTCATCTGCTGGCAATCGCGACCGGCAAAAGCCGCCGCGGCCTCGACCGTATCCTGGCCACGCTCGGAATGCGGGGACACTTTGTCGCCACGCGATGCGCGGACGAGGGTTTGCCCAAGCCCCACCCGGACATGCTGCAACAGCTCATGCAAGCGCTGAGCGTGCCGGTCGCGCGCACCTTGATGATCGGGGACACGACTCACGATCTGCTGATGGCCTTGAACGCCGGCGCGAGTGCCGTCGCAGTGACCTATGGAGCGCATCCGCCGCAGGAGCTTGCACGCCTGTCGCCGCTTGCTTGTGTGGCCAGTTTTGCGCAGTTGCTGGAATGGCTGGAAAACAACGCCTGATCTGCCGCTCCGACCAGCTGAGGGAACGCGGCAAAGGCTGGCGCTTCACCGTGGAGCTTCTCGATGGAGAGCCTGCGGCCGCGTTCGCGGTGCGTTATCGGGGCAGGGTCTACGCCTACCTCAACCGTTGTGCGCACGTGGGAGTGGAATTGGACTGGACCGAAGGTGAATTTTTCGATTTCTCCGGCCTATACTTGGTTTGCGCTACGCACGGCGCGGCGTATCACCCGGACTCGGGGCGGTGTGCGGGTGGCCCGTGCCGCGGTGGCAGACTGACCCCGTTGCCGTTGGTCGAGCGCGACGGATGCGTATTCTTGGCCGAAGAAGAGGAAACCGATGACACAACCTAGTGAGCACTGGGAACGGAGCGTGCTCGAGAGGCTGGCGTCCAGCGCGCTGGAAGAGCAGCGCCGCGCGCGGCGCTGGGGGATCTTTTTCAAGTTCCTGACCTTCGCCTATTTGTTCATTCTGCTATTCGTGGCGCTCGGCTGGATCGGGGGCGAAATCAAGCCATCCGGTCCCTATACGGCCCTCGTCGACCTCACCGGCGTGATTGCCTCTGATTCACCTGCCAACGCAGAGGATGTCGTTGCCGGCCTGCGCGATGCATTCGAGTCGGGCAACGCGAAGGGCGTCATCCTGCGGATCAACAGTCCCGGAGGCAGTCCGGTACAGGCTGCGAGCATCAACAGCGAGATCCGGCGGCTGCGCAGCCTGCATCCGCAAGTGCCTGTGTATGCGGTGGTAGAGGACATCTGCGCCTCCGGTGGCTACTACGTCGCCGTGGCCGCCGACAAGATCTACGTCGACAAGGCCAGCATGGTCGGTTCCATCGGGGTATTGATGGATGGTTTCGGGTTTACCGAAGCCATGAAAAAGCTCGGCATCGAGCGCCGTCTGCTCACGGCCGGAGAGAACAAGGGTTTCCTCGATCCGTTCTCGCCGCTTGACCCCAGGCACAGAGACTACGCGCGGCAAATGCTGGCAGAGATCCACCAGCAGTTCATCGGGGCCGTCAAGGCCGGCCGGGGCAACCGACTCAAAGAGCAGCCGGAGCTGTTCTCCGGACTGATGTGGACCGGAGAGAGGAGTGTGGAGCTCGGTCTGGCCGACGGCATCGGCAGCGTCGAGTTCGTGGCGCGCGAAGTCCTCAAAGCCGAAGAGATCGTGAACTTCACGCGCCGCGAGAACCTGGCTGAACGCCTAGCCCGCCGTTTCGGGACGGCGCTTGGCGAGTCGCTGCTGCGTGCTGCCTCGCCCGACACGGTTCGCTGATTGCCCCGCGGCAAGCAGCAAGAAGGTGGTCGGTCTGTGGTCGAGCGTTAGAGGTTGCGACGCACGCCACTGGGCAATGCTGCGCATGACAATCTGCTCGCTCTGCCGAGTAAGGTCGGCGGCAATGCACAGCAAGGTCGTCTCGGCACAGGTTCCCAGCAGCGCCGCCAACAGCGCGTCATTGCGATACGGGGTCTCGATGAAAATCTGGGTTTGACTCAGTCGCCGCGAGCGCTCCTCGGCCTGCCTGATCGCAATCTCGCGCTGCGCCGACCTGCGCGGCAGGTAGCCGCAGAAAGCAAAGCGCTGGCCGTCCAGTCCCGAGGCCATCAGTGCCAGCAGGATAGCCGAGGGACCGATCAAGGGCAGCACCCGCACGCCGTTGGCATGCGCGCGCCGCACCAGTTGGGCACCGGGATCGGCGATCGCGGGACAGCCCGCTTCCGACAGCAGCCCGACGTCTTCGCCGGCGAGCAAGGGAACCAGCAACCCGTCCAAGCGGTGCGCCGGGGTGTGCTCGTTGAGTTCCTGGATATCCAGCGACTGCAACGGGCGAGTCAGGCCCAGGCCGCCCAGAACGCGCCGCGCACTTCTCGCGTTTTCCACGACGAAGTGCGCGAGCTGGCGCACTTCCGCGGGCAGGCAGCCCAGATACCCGATACTGGCGGCGGTCGAGCCGAGTGGCGAGGGGATGAGGTAGAGCCGACCGGGGTTGTGCTTCTTGATCATTGGTCGTCATCGAGCATCGATCATCAGGGGAGGGCGAAGCCTTCGTTGCGCAACATCGTGCATAGTGCGATGAGCGGCAGGCCGATCAGCGCCGCAGGGTCCTTGCTTTCGATCCACTCCATGAGCGCGATGCCGAGTCCTTCGGACTTGGCGCTGCCGGCGCAGTCGTAGGCCGGCTCCTTCTGCAGGTAGCGCTCGATTTCTTCTTCGCTGAGGAGCCGGAACCGCACCTTGGTCGGCACGACCTCGGTCTGCGCCCGGTTGGTCGCCGAGTTCAGCAAGGTCACCGCGGTGTGAAACACCGCTTCGCGGCCGCTCAGCAGCCGCAACTGTTCGACCGCGCGTGCGTGTCCTTGCGGCTTGTCGAGCCTGATGCCCTGGCACTCGGCCACTTGGTCAGAGCCGATGATGAGCCGCTCCGGAAGGCGCCGGGCAACGGCGCGCGCTTTGGCGTAGGCAAGGCGCAGCGCGGTCGCCGGCGCTGGTTCACCGGCAAGCGCTGTTTCGTCGATGTCGGGGGCTACGGCAACAAAAGGCAGCTTGAGCCTTTCCAGCAGCGTGCGCCGATAGAGCGAGGCCGAGGCCAGGACCAGGCGTGAATCGAGTTGTTGCTCCAAGATTTTGTTTTGACAGGGTTGTTCAAAGCCAATATTATGCGCGCCTTATGTCCGGACGGCCGCTGATCGACAGCGCCGAGTTTGCTCGGCAGCGTTCGATATTGACAGGCGAAGCGCTGGTTTCGGAACTGGTTCGCCTGCATGATGCGCTTGCGGATCAGACAGGCAGCATCCTGTTCAAGCTGTCGGGTCACATCGGAGCACAGGGTCGGCCGCGTCTGCTTCTGAAAATGTCGGGACGCCTGATGCTGACCTGCCAAAGGTGCCTGCAACCCTTGGAGCACAAGGTCGCCTGCGAGCGAGAGTTCGTGCTGATCTTGCCCGGCGAGCCGGAAATGGACGTCGCGGAGGAAGGCGACACGATTGATTGCGTGCCGGCCGATCCGCAACTCGATGTGGTCGGTCTGGTCGAGGAAGAACTGGTCCTGTCGCTGCCCATGTCGGCGATGCACATAGCCGAAAGCTGCCGGCCGGCTTGGCAGGTGGCCCAAGCAACCGTGAAGGCTTCGCCGTTCAGCAAGCTGGCCGCGCTGAAACGAAGCACGCAGAGTTAAAGGAGCCCGAGTTATGGCCGTTCAGCAGAACAAGAAATCGCCGTCACGCCGCAACATGCGGCGGGCGCACGATTTCCTTACAACCCCCCCTCTTGCCGTCGAGCCCACTACCGGCGAAGTGCATCTGCGGCATCACATCAGCCCCAGCGGCTACTACCGCGGCAAGAAGGTCGTTAAGTCGCGAGACGAAGAGTAGTGAAGGCTGCGCCGGTATTGCGGCGCCCTTGGCCGGGCTTCCAGGCCCGGGAGCATAATCCTCGGAAGCCTTCAACCGGCGCCCGCCTCCCGGCGCGCGCCCAGCCCAGGGTCGGACATGGCAGTCACGATCGCGCTTGATTGCATGGGAGGAGACTTCGGTGCGTCGGTCACGGTTGACGCGGCACTGCGTTTTCTGGATCGCGCCACCGATGCACGCATCGTACTCGTGGGCCTGCCACAGGCGATCGAGGCCGAGTTGCGGCGCCACCACGCTGCGGCGGGCGAGCGTCTCGGCATTCAGCCCGCCTCCGAGGTCGTGGCAATGGACGAACCTCCCGCGCAAGCCTTGCGCGCCAAACGCGACTCTTCGATGCGGGTGGCGGTGGATCTGGTCAAGGAGGGCGCCGCCGACGCCTGCGTGAGTGCCGGCAACACCGGTGCGCTGATGGCGATCTCGCGCTTCGTGCTCAAGATGCTGCCGGGGATCGAGCGTCCGGCGATCGCGTCCTTTCTGCCGACTTTGCGCGGCCGCACTTGTGTGCTGGACCTGGGCGCCAACGTGGATTGCACGGCGGAGCACCTGCTTCAGTTTGCGGTGATGGGGTCGTGCCTGGTCAGCGCCGTCGATAAAGTCGAGCGTCCCAGCGTCGGGCTGCTCAATGTCGGCGAAGAGGAAATAAAGGGAAACGAGGTCGTGAAGCGGGCTGCGGAGCTGCTGCGCGAAAGCGGGCTCAATTTCTACGGCAACGTCGAAGGCACCGACATCTACAAGGGTACGACCGACGTCATCGTCTGCGACGGCTTCGTCGGCAACGTGGCGCTGAAGACCTCCGAGGGCCTGGCCCAGATGCTCGCGCGTTACCTGCGCGATGAATTCAAGCGCAATGCGCTGACCAAGCTGAGTGGCCTGATCGCCCTGCCCGTGATCAACCGTTTTCGTCACCGGGTCGACCACCGCCGCTACAACGGGGCGAGTCTGCTCGGGCTAAAAGGCATCGTGGTGAAAAGTCATGGTTCCGCGGACAGCTACGCGTTCGGTTTCGCGATCGAGCGTGCCTACGAGGAGGCACGCCACAACATGTTGACCAAGATCGGCGAGCGCATGGCCTCGGTTCAGCAGAAGGCGGCATGAGCTACTCCAGGATCATCGGCACCGGGAGCTATCTGCCCGAAAGGGTGCTGACCAATCGCGACCTGGAGCGCATGGTCGAAACCACCGACCAGTGGATTGTCACGCGCACCGGGATCCGGGAACGGCACATCGCCGCTGATGGAGAGCTGGCCAGCGATCTGGCGCAAAAGGCGGCAGGCAACGCACTGCGCTCGGCCGACGTAACGGCGCGCGACATCGACCTCATCATCGTTGCCACGACCACGCCGGACATGGTCTTTCCAGGGACCGCCTGTATCCTGCAGAGCAAGCTGGGCATCGTGGGCTGCCCCGCCTTCGATGTTCAGGCGGTGTGCAGCGGCTTCATCTATGCGCTGGCCACTGCCGACCTCTACATCAAGGCTGGCCAGGCCCGACGCGCACTGGTCGTCGGGTCGGAGGTCTACTCCCGCATTCTCGACTGGAGCGATCGCTCCACCTGCGTGTTGTTCGGCGACGGCGCGGGGGCGGTCGTGCTGGAGGCTTCCGGCGAGCCCGGCGTGCTGGCATCGAAACTGCACGCCGACGGCAGCTACCGAGACAAACTCGCCGTTCCCGGGCATGTCTGCGGCGGCAAGGTGTGCGGCAGCCCGTTCGTGCACATGGACGGCGCCGCGGTATTCAAGTTCGCCGTGAAGGTTTTCGAGGAAGTCGCCTACGAAGTGCTGTCCGCGGCGGGCAAGAACATAGCAGACGTGGATTGGTTCATTCCGCATCAGGCCAATATCCGCATCATGGAAGCCACCGCGCGAAAGCTCGGATTGCCTGCCGAGCGGCTGATCTCGACGGTGCAGCATCACGGTAACACTTCTGCTGCTTCGATTCCGCTCGCCTTGGATGAAGCGGTGCAAGCCGGCAAGATCCAGCGCGGACAGACCTTGCTGCTCGAAGGGGTGGGCGGCGGCTTCACCTGGGGCGCCGTGCTGTTGCGCTACTAGGTCTTGCGTCGAGAACATAGGCGATGGGGCTTGCGTTCGTATTTCCCGGTCAGGGCTCGCAATCGGTCGGGATGATGAAAGCCTACGAAGCCCTGCCTTCGGTAAGGGAGACGTTCGGGGAGGCTTCCGCGGCACTCGGAGCGGATCTCTGGAAACTCGTGGCGGAGGGGCCCGCCGACCAATTGAACCTTACCGTCAATACTCAACCGGTCATGCTCGTGGCTGGCGTGGCGCTGTATCGCGCGTGGCGGGCGGCAGGCGGACCCGTACCGTCGAGCTTAGCGGGACACAGTCTTGGAGAGTACAGCGCGCTGGTCGTGGCTGGTGCCATCGACTTCGCTGAGGCAGTGCGACTGGTGCGCTTGCGCGCCGAGTACATGCAGGACGCGGTTCCGGCGGGGGTTGGCGCAATGGCGGCGATACTCGGTCTAGACGATGACCAGGTCCGGGCAGCCTGCGCTCAGGCAAGCCGCGATGGCGAAGCGGCAGAGGCGGCCAACTTCAACGCGCCCGGGCAGGTTGTGGTCGCAGGTAACAAACCGGCGGTGGAACGGGCGATCGAGGCTGCCAAGGGCAAAGGTGCAAAGCGGGCCATGCTGTTGCCCATGAGTGTGCCGTCGCATTGCTCGCTGATGAAACCCGCCGCCGAACGCCTGCAAGCGTGGCTTGCAAGTGTGGTCATCCGGCGACCCTCGATTCCGGTCTATCAGAATGCCGACGTGGCGCCTGCCGCTTCGGAAGACGCCGTGAAGGCGGCGCTGGTGCGACAGCTTTGCCAGCCGGTGCGCTGGGTCGACACGATCAACACCCTGGTCGCGGGAGGCGCCGAGATCATCGTGGAATGCGGACCTGGAAAGGTGTTGACCGGGCTGAACAAGCGCATCGCGCCGGATGTGACCGCGCTGACGCTGGGCGATGCCGAGAGCTTCGAGGCCGCTTTGACGACCGTGAGGACGCGGCCAATACAGGGAGGATGAAGATGTTGCAGGGAAGGGTGGCGCTGGTCACGGGGGCGAGTCGCGGGATCGGAGCCGCGATCGGGCTCGCGCTGGGCCAAGCTGGCGCCAAGGTGCTCGGCACCGCAACGACGGAAAGTGGCGCGCAGTCCATCTCGGGGCGGCTCGCCGATGCAGGCATCGAAGGCGGCGGTCTGGTGCTGAACGTGACCGACGCGACCTCCTGCGAGCAGGTCGTCGCGGAGGCGGAGAAGCGCTTTGGCGCAATCCATGTGCTGGTAAACAACGCGGGCGTCACGCGCGACAATCTGCTCATGCGAATGAAGGATGCCGAGTGGGATGAGATCATGGACGTGAACCTGAAGTCGGTCTACCGATTATCCAAGCTGGTCATTCGCTCTATGATCAAGGCCCGCTATGGCCGCATCGTCAACCTGACGTCCGTCGTCGGCTTTACCGGCAACGCCGGACAGACCAACTATGCGGCGGCAAAGGCCGGCATCGTCGGCTTCAGCAAGGCTCTGGCGCGCGAAGTGGGCAGCCGAAACATCACGGTCAATTGCGTGGCCCCGGGATTCATTGACACCGACATGACGCGCACGCTGCCCGATGCTCAGAAGCAGGCTATGCTCGCAGGTGTTCCTCTCGGGCGCTTCGGCCTGCCCGAAGAGGTGGCTGCCGCCGTGGTGTTCCTCGCCTCCGACGGGGCTGGTTACGTGACTGGCAGTACGATCCACGTCAACGGCGGCATGCTGATGGATTGACCGCCGTGCATTTCCAAGTTTGCTAGAATACGCGCCGTCTTTCTCGGGACCGTCTGCCACGGCAGCGCCCTAGATCTGCACAGGCACACGCAAGCTCACAAAGAAGGGATACTGAATGGAATCCATCGAACAACGCGTCAAGAAGATCGTCGCAGAGCAGCTCGGCGTGAACGAGGCCGACATCAAGAACGAGTCAACGTTCGTCGACGACTTGGGCGCCGATTCCCTTGATACCGTCGAACTGGTGATGGCGCTCGAGGAAGAGTTCGAGTGCGAGATTCCGGACGAGGAAGCTGAGAAGATTACCTCCGTTCAACAGGCGATCGACTACATCAAGGCCCACCTCAACACCTGAGGCCGTTTTTCATCTATCGCCACTGGAGCCCAGTTGTCCCGACGCCGAGTCGTCATCACCGGGCTGGGAATCGTCTGTCCGGTCGGTAACACGGTCAAAGAAGCCTGGTCCAACATCCTCGCGGGCAAGTCCGGTATCACGCGGATAACCCGTTTCGATGCCTCCCCCTTCGCGTCCCAGATTGCCGGCGAAGTGAAGGATTTCGACGTCTCGCAGTATCTGTCCCCGAAAGAGGCGAGGCGTTTCGACGTTTTCATCCACTACGGTATGGCGGCCGGCATTCAGGCGTTGAAGGACGCCGGCATAGAGCCCCATCCGCCGCAGCCCGAGCGCATTGGCGTGAACATCGGTTCGGGCATCGGCGGCCTGCCGATGATCGAGGAGACGCACAGACTGTTTCTCGAGGTCGGTCCGCGCAAGATATCTCCGTTCTTCATTCCTGGTGCCATCATCAACATGGCGGCGGGAAACCTTTCCATCATGTACGGATTGAAGGGACCATGCCTGGCCATGGTGACGGCCTGCACCACCGCGACGCATTGCATCGGTGAATCCGCCCGGCTGATCGAGTACGGCGATGTGGACGTCATGCTCGCGGGCGGGTCGGAAGCGTCGGTGTGCGCTCTGGGGATCGGAGGCTTCTCGGCTTCTCGAGCGTTGTCCACGCGCAACGAGGATCCGGCTACCGCAAGCCGCCCCTGGGACGTAGACCGGGATGGTTTCGTCCTGGGAGAGGGTGCCGGCGTGGTTGTGCTCGAGGAGTACGAACACGCCAGGAGACGTGGTGCAAGGATCTACTGCGAGCTTGCCGGGTACGGCATGAGTGCGGATGCTCACCATATCACCGCGCCATGCGAGGACGGCGAAGGTGCGGCCCGCTGCATGGTCAATGCACTCAGGAATGGGTCGATCAATGCCGACGAGGTCGACTACATCAACGCGCACGGCACGTCCACCCCGCTGGGCGACATCGCTGAAACGGTGGCGATCAAAAGGGCCTTTGGCGATCACGCCAGGCGCATCGCAGTGAGTTCGACAAAGTCGAGCACGGGCCATCTGCTCGGGGCGGCCGGCGGGGTGGAAGCGGTGTTTTCGGCGCTCGCGGTCAAGGAACAAATGGCTCCGCCGACCATCAATCTGTTCAAGCAGGACCCGCAGTGCGATCTGGACTTCGTGCCGAATGCGGCGCGCAAGATGAACATCCGGGTTGCGCTCTCCAATTCCTTCGGATTTGGCGGGACAAACGGAACGCTCGCGTTCCGCGCCATTTGAACGAGGCGCGCTAGTCGCCGCCGCGCCTCGGGCAATCGCGCCGAATCGAGCTTGCTCGCATGGGGCTTTTCAAGCGCGCTCGCGATCGAAGGTGGTTTTCCTCCGAGGCTGAACGTCGCCGCGGCAACCGTCTTCTGCGCGCAAGCCTCCTGCTGGCATTGGCGGTGGCCATCGCGGGTGGCGCGTGGCTCTACCGCTATGCGACTACTCCAGTCATGCCACCAGAGGCGTCGCGCCAGTTCCACATCAATCAAGGCCAGGGTCTGCGCCAGGTCGCCCGCAGTCTCGAGAGCAAGAAGATCATTTCCAGCGCGGACGCCTTCGTCTTGCTGGCGCGCCTGCTCGGCAAGGCCGAGGACGTCAAGGCTGGAACCTATGAAGTCGCGGATGCGGTTACGCCCCTGACCCTGCTCAACAAGCTGGCGCGCGGCGAGTTCGCGAGAGGGCAGATCACGTTCGTTGAAGGGTGGACATTCAGGCACGTTCGCGCCGCGCTGGACAGCCATCCGGGCTTGCGGCACGACACGCAGACGCTGACCCCGGAGCAGATCCTGAGCAAACTCGACGTTCCGGAAAGGCATCCCGAAGGGTTGTTCTTCCCCGACACGTATTTCTTCTCATCTGGTACCAGCGACCTCCTCATCCTTCGGCAGGCCTATCTGAAGATGCGGCAGGTACTGTCCGAACTCTGGCCGCAGCGCGCCAAGGGCCTACCGCTATTTTCGCCGTACGAAGCGCTGATTCTGGCGTCCATCGTGGAAAAGGAAACCGGGGTGGAGGAAGAGCGCGAGATGGTCGCCGCGGTGTTCGTGAACCGCCTGAAACGCGGCATGCGCCTGCAGGCCGATCCCACGGTGATCTACGGGCTGGGAGAGGATTTCGACGGCAATCTGCGCCGTCGCGACCTGCTCATGGATCAGCCGTACAACACCTACACGCGCAGCGGCTTGCCGCCGACTCCGGTAGCCATGCCCGGAGAACGCGCGTTGCGCGCGACGCTCAATCCGGCGAAAAGCGCTGCCTTGTATTTCGTGGCGCGCGGCGACGGGAGCCACGTGTTTTCCAGCTCCTTGAGCGAGCATAACCGAGCCGTTCAGAAGTTTCAGAAAGCCCCGTGACCGGCGGACGATTCATCACCTTCGAAGGGGTCGACGGCGCGGGCAAGAGCACCCACTTGGCCTGGTCGGCGGAATGGTTCCGTGGACGCGGTTACATCATCACGGTGACCAGAGAGCCGGGGGGCACGCCGCTGGGAGAGAAGCTGCGCAACCTCCTGCTGCACGGGGAGCCGATGCTTCAGCCGGAAACGGAAGCCTTGCTCATGTTTGCCGCGCGAAAAGAGCATCTTGAGCGCGTCATCCGCCCCGCACTGGACCGCGGAGAAATCGTCCTGTGCGACCGCTTCACGGATGCAAGTTTCGCCTATCAGGGAGGAGGGCGCGGCGTGCCGTTCGATCGACTACGAGAGCTGGAGGAGTGGATCCAGGCCGGATTCCAGCCTCATCTGACGCTGTATTTCGACCTTCCGGTGGAAGCAGCCCGCGCCCGGATCGCTGGCCTGAAGACGCTTGACCGTTTCGAACGGGAGGATCCACGCTTTTTCGAGCGCGTCCGCGCAGCCTATCTGCGCCGCGTGAAGGAGGCGCCGAACCGGATCGTAGTGATCGACGCAGGGCAGAGCATCGCAGCAGTCCAGGCAGAGCTCGAGCGGCAATTGCTTCGCCTATGTCAGCCCTAGATCTTCCCTGGTTAGCCGCTGCGCTCGCCCGGCTGCCACCCGTCGTGCCCGCCGCCTTGCTGCTGCATGGCCAGCGGGGAATGGGGAAGAACCTGCTGGCGCGCAGCTTGGCAAGATCGATTCTGTGCGAGGCTCCACGCGGCATGGGGCGCGCGTGCGGTAACTGTTCGGCCTGCCGGCTCATGGATGCGGGCACCCACCCAGACTATCGCGAACTGCTGCCCGGCGCGGAGGACAGTGCGCTCCGGGAAGGGGGAGAGATTGCGCCAGCAAGGAAGCCGGGCGTTCAGATCCCGGTATCCGCCGTGCGAGAGTTGGCTGACTTGTCCGTGATGAGCTCGCATCGCGGACGCGGGCGAGTCGCGCTGATCTCTCCTGCCGAGTCGCTGCACTCAAGCGCGGCCAACGCGCTGCTGAAAATCCTGGAGGAGCCTCCCCCGGGAATGCACTTTCTTCTCGTGAGTCACGAGCCGCAGCGGCTCCTGCCGACCGTGATCAGTCGTTGCTTTCGGCTACCGGTCGCAAGGCCAGCCCCGGAAGTGGCCGTGCGGCATCTCGCAACTGCCGATCGGGCGCGCGCCGAACTGGCTCTCGCGTTGAGTGGCTACGCGCCGATCGCTGCGGGCGATCTGATCGCAGACCAGGAGTTCTGGACGCTGCGGGCCGAGTTCTTCAGCGAATTCTGGCGTAGGGGGTCGGATCCCCTGGAGCTCGCGTCGCGCGCCGAGGCCTTCGACCCTGCGATGCTCGCACGACTTCTACTCATGGCTTGTCACGATCTGCTGGCTGGCAAGCACGAATTGCCGGCCCGCTACCATTTGGATTACCAAGGAGAGATCCGGGCCAGAGGCGCGGTACTTTCCGCGGCCTCGATTGCCGGCTGGGTCGATCGCATCCTGCAATATGCGCGTTCGGCCTATCATCCGCTCAACCGCCGTCTGGCGCTCGAAGCACTGTTTGCCGCGCTCCCCGAAACCTGAGGAGAACCCATGTCGGAGAACGATCGCCTCGCGTCCGTACCCGCGCGCCCCGGTGCCTTGGCTCTGAACATCCGCGAGCAGGCCATCCTGTATGCGGCCTACATGCCCTTTGTCAAGGGAGGCGGCATCTTCATACCCACCACCAAACCCTATCGCCTGGGCGTTGAGATCTTCATGCTCATCGGCTTACTTGGTGATCCGAACAAGATCCCGGTTGCGGGCAAAGTGGTCTGGATTACCCCGGCTGGCAGCCAAGGCGGCCGAGCGCAGGGCGTCGGGGTCCAGTTCCAGGCCGATGAGAGTGGATCCGCTGCCCGCGCCCGGATCGAGGGCTTGCTGGCTGGCCAGCTGGCGCTGAATCGTCCTACTCATACCATGTAGAGATGAGCTCAGGTTCAGCTCTCAAGTATGTGATCGATGGTGCTTGCTGATTCGCATTGCCATCTCAGCTTCCCCGAACTGGCAGGAGCGCTTGATGCCGTGGTCGGACGCATGAAGGAGGCGGAGGTCGCCTATGCGCTTTGTGTATCGGTAGATCTTGAGACATTTTCAGAAGTCCATAGGATAGTATCCAGTTTTAAAAACATTTTTGCCTCAGCAGGAGAGCATCCGACTCATGCTCCTGGCGCCACAACAGACGAGGATGCGCTGATTCGTGCCGCCAGCGCACCTGGAGTCGTTGCGGTCGGCGAAACCGGGCTTGACTACTATCGCTCCGAAGGCGATCTCGAGTGGCAGAGAAAGCGTTTCCGAGACCATATTCGCGTTGCCAGAAAGCTCGGAAAACCCCTGATTGTTCACACCCGTCAAGCAGCCCTAGACACCCTGCGCCTGCTTGACGAGGAAGGTGCCGCGGAGGTTGGGGGGGTCATGCACTGCTTCACCGACTCTTGGGCAGTTGCAGAGGCTGCCCTAGGGCTCGGGTTCTACATCTCCTTCTCGGGCATCATTACTTTCAAGAATGCGGATGCGCTTCGCGAGGTGGCCAAGAAGGTTCCAATGGATCGACTTCTGATCGAGACCGACGCGCCGTATCTGGCGCCTGTGCCACTTCGTGGAAAGCGCAACGAGCCAGCCTACGTGCGCTACGTGGCAGAGCAAGTCGCGGCGCTCCGGGGCGTGCCTCTCGAAGCCTTGGCCGCAGCGACCACCGAAAATTTCTTTCGCCTGTTCAAAGAGGCGCGGCGCGAATAACGCTACTGCGTATAATGATTATTATGTCAAGTTATATTCGGTCGCGATCCCGCTTTCACTTTCGTCCAGAAAAACCTTCTTGTCGTAGGCGCTCGCAGCAGACCATGGCCACGGCAGCGGCGACATTGAGCGACTCAACCCATTCGCTGATCGGGATTCGAATGGTGGCGTCCGCCTGATTTAGGAGGTCCTTGTCAAGCCCCTGCCCCTCGGCGCCGAAGAGCACTGCACAGGAACCTGTCAAGTCGACATCAAAGAGCGGTGGACCGGAACGCGGCGCGGTCGCGTACACCTTTCCCGGGAAACCTTCCAGGAGCTTCCACAGGTCGGCACGGTCGACGATCGGCAGGACGAAATGGGCGCCCATGCCGCCACGCAGGCACTTGGGCGACCAAGGATCGGCACACGCGGGACAGAGCGCCGCCGCAGCCGCACGGATCGCGGCAGCCGTGCGCAGGATCGAACCAAGATTGCCGGGGTCTTGCACCCCTTGCAAGAGAACCCAGAAGCCTTCCAGCTTTGGCTTGCGCTCGACTCTGGGAATGTCGACAACGGCAAGAACTCCGGTGGGGGTTTGAACGGGCGCGAGCGCCTCGAACAGGGAATCCGGGAGCGTCACCAGCCTGCCGGGTTCGAAGCTCGAGAGCAGATCCGCGACCTCGGCAGATTTGCTTGCTGTGTCGCTCAAGATGAGCGTGGCGCTTTGCAGGCCGAGGCGACGGGCGTAAGCCTGAACGAGGTGGGCGCCATCGAGCAAGGTCTTGCCCAGGCGGCGGCGATCGCGCGCAGACGCGGCCAGACGTCGCACGAGCTTCAGCAAGGGATTGCGTGCGGAGGTAATTCGTTCCAAGGAGTGCGCGCCCACGGGGCTCGTGCTCGCTGTACTCCAGTTGGTGCCCGGGGCGGGAGTCGAACCCGCACGCCCTGCGGCCCGGGATTTTAAGTCCCGTGCGTCTACCAGTTTCGCCACCCGGGCCCGCCGGAGACTTGCTGCCAGCATAGCGCGAAGCCGCGAGGAGAAGTTGGAGGCGGGGGTCGGAATCGAACCGGCGTCCACGGCTTTGCAGGCCGCTGCATGACCACTCTGCCACCCCGCCGGATGAAACACGAAGGGAAGGCGCTCAGGCCTT